>CAZMMY010000228.1:0-3873 GCA_964567495.1 uncultured bacterium | reverse complement strand
GGGCGGGGCAAAGGTCTCGCTTGACGACGGGTCGGCCGGTGCCACCGGGGCCTGGCACCTGATCAAGGACCGCGGCAACCGCGTCGAGCGAGGCTTCTTTTTAAACGGGCTGTGGGAAAGCCGGGAGGATGATATCCGCCATGCGCGCACCACCAGCGATTTGACCGATTACCTCGGACTCATCTATCTGGGCCATGAAGTTTACAGCATGATCAATCACAAGGCCGGCGCGCCGGCCGCGCGTGTTTATGTGACGCGTGATGAAAACCCTGTGCCGGAAGAGCTGCGGGGTAAAGACATGAAAGTCGACGAAGAAGGCCGTACCTATTTCCTGGTCGACGGCCCGAGGCTGTATTACATCATCGCTAACGAAGATCCGGATCCGCACGAACTCAAGCTGTGGACCGCGGCCGACGACATCGCCATCCATTCATTCGCGTTCTCGAATCGCTGCCTGAGCGAGTTCGAGCACCATTAAGAAACACCCAGTTTTTTAACCCTTTTTTCTCTCGGGAAAAACAGCCAGACTTCTTCCGGCGCTTTCTCTTCACATACCGCTACCAGGGTTTTCTCCAGCATGAAACCCGAAACCGCATGGATGCTCTCCGCCTCGCGCGGGCTTGCGGCCAGGGCCGCGATCAGGCAGTCGCGTTCCTCCTCGGTCAAGAGGCAGGCCAGCTGCAGGAAGTCTTCGGCCAGGTATCGCCATACTTCTTTGTTGTTAGATGGGGCGGTCATGGCCGTATTCTGCCGGGCCGCACGTATTCCGCAAGGGCGGGGACATGAAATTCCTCCGAAAGTGCAAAAAAATCATGCTATAATCCCGCCATGCCGACAAAACCTTCCAAAAAACTGGATGTTTTCCCGAATCCCAGGCCGAAGCGTGATTATGAAATCAACTTTGAGTGCCCCGAGTTTACATGCGTTTGCCCCAAGACCGGACAGCCTGATTTTGCCACGCTCCGTATTTCCTACATTCCCGACAAGCTGTGTGTCGAACTCAAGAGCCTGAAGCTGTATCTCTGGAGTTACCGCAACGAGGGGGCTTTTCATGAGGCCGTGACCAACCAGATCCTGGATGACCTGGTCGCCGCGCTCAGCCCTCGCTTCATGCAGATTGAAGGTGATTTCTACGTGCGCGGAGGCATCCATACCGTGGTCCGAGCCGGGCACTCCAAACCCGGTTATAAAAAGAAGTGAATGAAAAGCGCGCTTTTTCTCGCGCTCCTGCTGCTTTTTAGTTTTTCCCCCTTGTCCCTTTCAGAAACACCGGCGCCTCCCGAGCAGTACGATTACCTGATCAAAAACGCCGTGATCTTTGACGGTGAGTCCTACAGGCCGGTGACCGGTGATGCAGCCATTCTTGGCGACCGTATCGCCGCGGTCGGAGACCTGTCAGGCGCCGCGGCCCGCAATGTTATTGAAGCCAAAGGCCTGACGCTTGCGCCTGGTTTCATCGATGCGCACACGCACTCTGATTTCAATCCGCTTGTTTACGCGGGCCTTCCCAATAAAATCCTGCAGGGTGTGACGACTGAAATTACGGGCAACTGCGGCATGTCGGCCGCGCCTGTTCAGGGCCGGCTTGAAGACAAGGTCCGTGAGATTTGGGCCCGCGAAGGCGTCGAGATCGATAAACCGGACTGGCAGAGTTTCGAAGAATATAAAAAAACCGTTCTGCAAAAAGGCCTGACCGGCAATCTCTCCTCGCTTACTGGCCACGGCAATCTCAGGGCCGTGGTCATGGGCTATGAGCCGCGCAAGGCCGCGCAGGGCGAGATCCTTGAGATGCGCAAAATGCTTCAGGCGGCTATGCGGGAAGGCTCAGCCGGTATTTCTTTCGGCCTGATCTACCTGCCAGGTATTTATGCAGATGCCGAAGAAATCACTCAGCTTTGCGCCGAGGCCGCGGCAGCCAACGGGATCTGCGCTTTCCACATGCGAAGCGAAGGGGCTATGCTGCTGGAGGCCATCAGGGAAGTCATCGCTGTCGCTCGCGCGACAAAAGCCCGCATCCAGATTTCACATCTCAAAGCAGGCGGCAGGAAAAACTGGGACAAGATCGGCCAGGCCCTGGCCTTGATCGAGGAGGCGAGGAAAGAAGGCCTGGATGTGGCGGCAGACGCGTATCCCTACACCGCGACAGCGGCTGAGCTGGGCGTGATTTTGCCCGATGCGATTTTCCAGAGTGAGGATCGCGAGGACCTTTTCAAAAACCCGTTGCGGCGCGGAGAGCTTCTGGAAAAACTCCGCGCCCATTACCAGGAGCGCAGCATGAAGTGGGACACTGTTATGATCGCCTCTGCTGCCAGGAAAGAATACCGGGACTGGGAGGGTAAGAGCATTCTGCAGATTGCGGTCGAAAAAAAACTCGAGCCGGAAAAGCTTCTGGTGGAACTGCTTGCCGACAACAACTTCGAAGTCAGCGGGTTTAATTTCGGCCAGAGCGAGGACGTGGTTTTTAAAGTAGAGTCGAAGCCCTATGTTTCTGTCGGCTCCGACAGCGTGGCTGACGGCAGCCGCAAGCCGCATCCGCGTGCCTGGGGCAGTTTCCCGCGCATGTTCCGCGTCTTCGTGCGCGACAGGAAAATTCTCGGGCTGGGCGAGCTGATCCGCAAAATCACCTCCATGCCGGCCGACCATTTCCGCCTCGAAAACAGGGGAAGGATCAAGGCTGGCGCGTTCGCGGACCTTGTCCTGTTCGACGCTGGTGAAATCGCGGACACCGCCGATTACCAGTATTCCAAAGAACCCAGCAGGGGCGTCCGCTGGGTCTTCGTCAATGGCCGGCCGGTCCTCAAAAACGGCGAAATGACGGCCGAACGGCCGGGCAGGGTACTCGGCCCCGGACGCTGATCCAGGGCCCACGTTTCCTCAGGCTTTGTGGTATACTGGAGCCTCGCTTCGATTCCGCAATTCATATCCATTTAGGAGGGTTTATGTCAGAGCAGGAAAGAAAAGGCGCCGTCACTTTTAAAGGCAACCCGGTCACTCTTGTTGGCCCTGAGCTCAAAGCGGGCGACAAGGCCCCTGATTTCAAGGTCCTGGGCAAAGGCCTGGCCGAAATTACGCTGGCCTCCAGCAAAGGCAAGGCCCGCCTGATCAGTGTGGTCCCTTCCGTGGATACCCCGGTCTGCGAACTCCAGACCAAGCGTTTTAACGAAGAAGCCTCGAGGCTCCCCGCCGGTGTGGAAGTTCTCACCGTCAGCATGGACCTCCCGTTCGCTCAGGCCCGCTTTTGCGGCGCGAACAATGCGGACAAGATCACGTCCCTTTCTGACCACCGCGATGCGTCGTTCGGAAAGAACTACGGCGTTCTGATCAAGGAACTCCGGCTCCTGACCCGCGCGATTTTCGTCGTGGGCCCTGACGACAAGATCCAGTACGTCGAATACGTCAAGGAAGTCACGCAGCACCCGGATTACGACAAGGCGCTGGGCGCCCTGAAGGCCGGAGCGCGCGCTTAGTTTTGCGGGCCGGGGGAAACCCCGGCCCTTTTCTTTTATGAAAAGCGTTCCCCTCGCTTTTTTTCTGATTCTCTCCTTTATTTCTTCTTCAGTCCGCCTGCACGCGGAAGAAAACCCGCCGGCTTTACCCGAAATTTCCGAGAACCTTCACCGCGGGGAATTGCCCCCGGGCGACGAGTTTTTTCGCGAAGGGCTCGAACTGCGCGAAGCGGGCCGTTACGGCGAGGCCGAGAGCGCTTTCCAGAAAGCCCTGCATGAGGACATTGCCAATCCGGATTATAATTTCGAGCTGGCCAATCTTTACGCCGCCCAGTATGACGAAGCCTTCCAGTCCAAGGAATATGAGCGCGCCGACAGGCTGCTTGCTGACGCCGCCCGCCAGCTGGAGCAGGCCGTTATGATACGC
>CAZMMY010000227.1:0-3897 GCA_964567495.1 uncultured bacterium | reverse complement strand
TTCCTTCTTGAAAGCCAGGTCCTGGGGCTCGTGGCCGATCACGGCGTTCATATGGAATTCGTTTTTGTCGCCGATGGTGGTGCCGGTCGCAACGAAAACGCCGGGATAGAAGCAGTTATTTGAGCCGATTTCGACCCCGTCTTCGATAATGACGTTCGGGCCGATCACGTTGCCCTTGCCGAGCACGGCGTTCAGGCTGACGATAGCGGATGGGTGGATCTTGTTGTCTGGCATGGGCGTGGATTCTACCATAAGAGCCCCCAATACGGAAGTTTGACGCGAGAGGGCCCGCCTGATAAAATGACCCGTTCTTTTCACTCTAAATAATTGCAGAAAAGGAAGATAGGTCTTGTCCCAATCTCCGGACTTTCAGCTTAAGACTCTGGCCCAGGGCGCGGTGGACCTCGTGTCCGCCGACGAGCTGAAGACGCGCCTGGAACAGTCTTCCCTCAAGAACAAGCCGCTCCGCATCAAATATGGCGCGGACCCGTCCAGCCCCGACCTCCACCTCGGCCATACCGTGCCGCTCAGAAAGCTTCGCCAGTTTCAGGAGATGGGGCACCTCGTGGTTTTTATCATCGGCGATTTCACGGCGCGCATCGGCGACCCCTCGCATCGCAGCGAGACCCGACCCATGCTTTCGGCTGAGCAAATCAAACAGAACGCGCTGACTTACCAGGAGCAGGTCTTCAAGATCCTCGATAAATCAAAGACCGAAGTCCGTTCCAACTCCGAATGGCTCGACCAAATGTCGCCGGCGGATTTCCTGAACCTGACCGCTCAGTACACGGTCGCGCGCCTGCTTGAGCGCGACGATTTCTCCAAACGCTACAAGGCCAACCAGCCGATCGCGCTGATCGAATTTTTATACCCGCTGCTCCAGGGCTACGATTCGGTCGTGATCGACTCCGACCTCGAGCTCGGCGGAACGGACCAGAAATTTAACCTGCTCGTGGGCCGCGAACTCCAGAAAATCTGGGGCAAGAAGCCGCAGATGATCATGACCATGCCGATTATTGAAGGGACAGACGGCGTCAAGAAAATGAGCAAGAGCCTGGGCAACGCCATCGGCATCCGCGAAGAAGCGCGCGATATGTTCGGCAAGCTGATGTCCATTCCCGACCGGCTGGCCGCGTCTTACGCGCAGTATGCGAGCGGCATGGGGCCGGAGGAGCTCGCGAAATTTCTCGAAAAATTCAAGCAGGACCCGCGCAACGGCAAGGCCGACCTGGCCGAGGCCATCACCGCGTTCTACCGCGGCGCGGAGGAGGGCAGGAACGCGCGCGCCGAATTCGACCGCATGTTCAAAGACAAAGGCCTTCCGGACGACATCGAGACCAAAAAAATCGCGCAGAAGTCCATCGACGTGGTTTCGCTGCTGGTCGCCATCGGGCACGTGGCTTCGAAAAGCGAGGCCCGCAGGATGGTCGAGCAGGGCGGCGTGAAGCTGAACCAGGAAAAAGTCTCCGACGCCTCCGCCGTGGTTGACCTTTCCAAAGAAGTCCTGGTCCAGTGCGGAAAAAGAAAATTTGCCAAGGTGTCGCATGGCTGAACAAGTCAAAGTCACGGCGCCCGTGAAGGTGCGGGTCGAAGGCGTGACCAAGGACTTCGGCCATTTTCGCGCCATCGAACAGGTTTCTTTCGAAGTCAGGCAGGGCGAGGTGCTGGGGTTCCTCGGGCCCAACGGCGCGGGCAAAACCACGACCATGCGCATCCTGACCGGTTTTTTCCCGCCCTCGCACGGCAAAGTTTGGATCGGCGGCACCGAGCTTTTTGCGCATCCCCGCGAGGCCAAACGCAAAATCGGCTACCTGCCCGAGTCCGTCATGCTGTACGGCGACATGCGGGTCGAGGAATTCCTGAATTTCGCGGCGGGCCTGAAATCGGTCAAGAGCAGGGAGCGCCGCGCGCACCTGGAAAAAATCATGACCCAGTGCGGCCTGTGGGAAGTCCGCAAAAAGCTGATTGCGCACCTTTCGAAAGGCTACAAACAGCGCGTGGGCCTTGCGCAGGCGCTGGTTGGCGACCCTGAAGTCCTGATCCTTGACGAACCGACCAGCGGCCTCGACCCCAAACAAATCATCGAAATCCGCAGCCTGATCCGCGAGCTCGGCAGGGAACGCACCCTCATCCTTTCCACGCACATTCTGCCCGAAGTCAGCATGGTCTGCGACCGTGTGCTCATTATGAACCACGGCCGTGTGGTAGCCAGCGGCACGACCAACGAACTTGAAGCCGGGTTGACCAAGGCGCACGAAATTTTCGTGGCCATCGGCGACCGGACCCGTAAGGACGAGGCTCTTGGCATTCTGAAATCGCTTTCCGGTGCGGCCGAAGTCGCCGTAACCGAGGAAAGAGAAGGGCACGTTTATTTTTCCATGACCATGGCCGCGGGCGAGGACCTGCGGCCCGTTATTTCGCGCCTGTTCGTGCAGCATCAGATCCCGCTGCTCGAAATCCGTTCCGGCAAGCTCAGCCTCGAGGAAATCTTCATGAAGATTGTGGTCAGCGAGGAGCGCCATGCGCCTGAGGAGAAGCCCGGCTCATGAAAAATTCCTTTGTTGTCGCCAAAAAAGACCTGGTTTCCTATTTCCAGTCCTGGACAGGCGTGCTGCTCTGCTTTTTCTTTTTCCTGATCGCCGGACTTTTCTTTTCGCTGCTGGTCCTCAGCTACGCAAAGTTTTCTCTTAACGCCGCGCGCCAGGCCTTTGAAGGTGTGGAGGGCATGGGCGTCACACGCTTCGTGTTCGGTTCGTTTTTCATCAATATGGCCATTGTCATGATCTTCCTGATCCCGCTTCTTTCCATGCGCGCGTTTGCTGAAGAGCGCCGCTACCAGACGCTTGAACTGCTTTACACCTATCCGCTTTCCGATTTCGAAATCGTCTGGGGAAAGTTCCTGGGCATGGTCTGGTTCTTCGAGCTGCTGCTGGTGCCCACGCTGATTTATGTTGCTGTGGTCGCAAAGCTGGGCGGCGCGCCCGACCTTGGGCCGGTGCTGATCGGCTACCTCGGCTTCTGGCTGCTGGGCACGGCGTACCTTTCGCTGGGGCTTTTCATTTCGTCCATTTCTGAAAGCCCCATCGTTAGCGCTGTTCTGACCTTCAGCTTTCTGATCGTGTTCTGGCTGCTGGACTGGGCGGTCAGCGTGTCCGACGGTCCGGTCTCGCACTTTCTCTCCGCGGTTTCGCCGCTGACCCATTACCGCGACTTCACAGTCGGCGTGCTCGACCTGAGCCATGTGGTTTATTTTATGTTCTTCCACTTTTTCTTTCTGTTTTTGACCATGCGCTCCATTGAAACGAGGAACTGGAAGGGATGAAGAGGATACTGATTCACGTCCAGCTCCTGATTGTTTCCATCGCGCTGCTGGCGACCTTCGGCATTGTGACCGCGCTGACCGTGCGTTTTAACAAGCGCTGGGACTTCACAAAGGAAAAAATTTATTCCATGTCGCCCCAGACGCTGGAAGTCCTCCAGAAGCTGAGCGGGGACAAGATCGAGGTCTTCGCCTTTTATCCGCACGACGATCCCGCGCGCGAAAACTTCGAGTTCTTCCTCAAGGAGTGCCGCCTGAAGCACCCGAACTTCGCTTATAATTTTTACGATCCGGACCGCTTTCCAGGCCTGGCCAAGGAATATGCCGTGACCGAGTTTTATACCCTGGTCATTAAATACGGGAACCGCTTTGAAAAGCTGACCGGCCCCACGGAAGAGAATTTCACGACAGCCCTCCTGCGTCTTGCCAGCCCCAAGAAATTCTCGCTTTGCTTCACCACCGGCCACGGCGAAAACACCTTTGTCGCGTCCGACCGTTCCGGCCTGGGCATTCTGAAAAGCAAGCTGGAGAGCTTCAATTACGAGCTTAAAGAAATCATCCTGTCGCGTGACAAGATC
>CAZMMY010000226.1:465-3905 GCA_964567495.1 uncultured bacterium | reverse complement strand
AAACGGACCTCGATCTCCAGGCTTCGCTGAGCGCCATTGCCGGAAGGATCCTGCCGTCCCTCGAAATGAGCCTTGCGAAGAGCCGCGCTGACGAAAACCAGCCGCAGGGCTACATCCGCATCCGACAGGTGCGCGCTATCCTGGCCGCGTTCGAAGCGGAAGCAGACAATCCCGCTTATGAAGCCATCGTTGAAAAAGCCCGCGAACTGATAACTGAATACTCGCTCTGGGCCAGCTACATCTCAGTCGACGGACTGCATTTCATGGTCAACCCTAAAGATTTCGGCACTGCGGAAGACCATGACCGCGATGCTCGAATCCTTAAATGGTTCGCCGGGCAGACGTTTACGGTGGACGGCGTCGACGGCTCCGTTGCCGCATCTATCAGGAAGGCCTACCAGGAAGCCGGCATCAACCCGTCTAAAACAGGCATCAAGGTCTTTGCCAACCGGATTTACGACGGAGACGGCAAACTCATCGAAATCCGCTACAAGCTGACCGTCGAGTCTCCGAAAGGCCGCTGGAACTTTGAGCTCAGCTTCAAAGACAACGCCGCAGTCTTCCGTCCGTACACTGCAGACGAAAACAAGCTCGAGACCCTTCTCCAGCGAGCCCGCGACGGTGAAAAAAAAGGCGGCTTGCGCGCAATCATCGAAAAAGAAGGCCATGGCGTGACGGGCAGAGGCGCTGAGCGAAAAGAGATTCCCGCGGCTGAAAGAAAAGTTCCCGCAAAAGGCCGCCTGCTTCCCAAGGCCGTCGCTGAAATGACCGACAGAGCCAGGGATCGCGAGACGTATGACATTGCAGTGCAGGGTCAGCGCGTGGCGGACGGCGTTCCCCAAACGGCGATCCGCGTTCTGATCCGCCCGAAGAGCAGCGCCGCCGAACCCGAGGCCATTGCCGTCTACACGGGCACTTTCAATGGCATTGAATATGAACTGATCGTCCTTCCCATCGCCGCGCCTGTCGCGCCCGAACCTGCGCAGCCGCCCGCGGGCACCCTTCTTGATGAAAAGCCCGCGGCCTCTACCCAGGTCCCTGTTGAACTGCCTGAAAAGCTCCAGCCTGTCCAGGTTTCCATTGATACGGCGCGGACAAGGATGAGAGAGCTTAGCGCCAAGAAAAAGTTGACCGCCGAGGAGATGCGCGAAATGCGGGATTTGGTCGGAGCCGCAACCACTCTCTACAGCCGTTCTGAAATGCGCGTCACACGCCTGGACATCCTGCGGGTCGGCGGCGAAATCAAGAAAACAGTCGAAAGCCTGGAAGAAGCTTATGCAGCCATGATGCGCGAGCAGAAGATCCTGGAATTCCGTTTCGACGTTCAGAATAAAATGGAAGCCCTGATGATCCGCGCCCAGTATTTCGCGACCTGGACGGGCCGCGGCGTAAAGAACGATGAGCTCGCTAAATTCAAGCAGGAATGGGCCGCGTTTCTGCTCGATTACGAGAAGCAGACCGGCCAGATCGAACTCGACATCCAGACTGCTGACGCGGACATGCGTAAGGCTGCGGACTTATTCTCGACCGTCGAAGCCTCTTATAATGAAGTCAACGACCAGATATTCGCTATTTTCACTGCGGTCCAGAAAGCCGTCACTCCCGCGGCCGAAACAGAAAAAATCATCACGGCCCCGGAGGCTGCGCTGGATGCAGCTGCCCTGGGCCTGCAGCTTAAAGAAGCATTGAGCGCGTTTGAGCTCGCCAGAAGGGAAGCGGAACACGAACGCGGCCGAGCCGACAAGCTTCAGCGCCAGCTCGACGGGATGAAAGCGTCGCCCGCCAAAGAAGAACGCATTGATACCACCGCCTTGACCCAGGCTCGCGATGAAGCTCTGCGCCTCGCAGCCAACCGCAAGGACGAACACGAATTATTTTCAAAAAACGTGCAGCGCATCGCCGAAGCGCTCGCGCGGGTTTACCGCGTTCAGGCGGAAGCTTTTGCGAAAGAAGTCGAACGCCTCCTGATCCAGCTCCGCGCCGACGCCGGCCAGGAAGGCCTTGAAGAAAAAATCAGGGAGGCCTTGGCCAGTCATATCGAAGCCCAGCGCCTGCTGGGTGACGCGAACGACGCTCTTGTTCAGGCCTTCGAAGGCAACGAGGAAATTGCGCGCGGCGCTTTGAATTCCCAGAGCGCGCTGGTCCTCGCTCTTCAGGCCGAATACCAGGGCGTGCTTGGATTGATCGCGGGCATCACGGATGCGCCGGTCAAAAAAGCGGGCTACGACACGACGCTCGAATCGCTGATCGAGGAAGCCGATGGCCTTCGCCGCCAGGCCGACGAAGCCGAAAAAACCCTTGTGCAGGAACGCGGCGCGCATGAGAAAGCTCTCGAAGCGCTTCGCGGGCAGGTGCGCGATGCGAATGCGGAAGCGGAAAAATTCAGCACGGCGAATATCGCTCTCCGCAAAGAGATCGATGAAGATCTCGCCCCCGAAATTGCGCGCCTCCGCCAGGTTGAGACCGAAGCCACCGCTGCCGGAAAGCGTCATCAGACCGAATTGCAGGAAGCCCGCCGCGAAGCCACCACAGACACAAAAACCTCTCTCGGTATTCTTTATTCCCAGCTCCTTACCGCCTATGTCACTCAGCGAGGTCTTCAGACCCGCCTCGCGGCCCTGCCCGATGGCGATGGACAAAGGCGAGAGCTCGAAGATCTTTTGACCCAGGCCGGCCGGCAGATCGATGAACTCAAGGCCCGGGCGGCCGAAGGCGGCGAACTTCCCGCGTTCGTGACCGAGCTCGAATCGCAGATCGGCCAGCTCGGCGGAACGATCACGCAGCTAGAAGGGCGCCTCCGTGAAACTTCCGCGCAGCTGCAGACAGCAAAAGACAGCGAAACCGTCGAAGACCTCCGCGCCGAAGCGGAAAGACTGAACGCCGCCCTTCCCGGTCTGCGCGACGAAAAAGCCGAACTTGAGAGAACCCTTCCGGACATGCGTGACGAAGCCGCCGAAATCCGCGCCCTGCTTCAGCGCATCGCGGAAGCCAACGGCGACGTGAACCTTCTTCCCGCGTTCCGCCAGCTGCTCGAGGAGCGGTGGAAGCAGCTGCTGGCCATTGCCAAAAGCGGCGGTACCATCACGGACGATATGATGCATGAAACCGTCGCGCTCAAAACCCTCCGGCCCCAGCTAAAGGCGCTTGTGACGAAGCGTTCCGAAATGCGCGTGGACGACGAACTGCAGGAACTCAGCGATCTCAGCGACCAATTGAAACAAGATGACGAAGAAGCCGATACCGAATTTGACGTTATTGCCCGGGCTTATGTCCGCTCCAAGATTGATGCCGCGGACACCCAGTTCAACCAGGTCGGCGAAAATGTGGACAGCACCGAGGGCTACGATCTTGCCGCCGGCGTCAGCAGTGTTCTGTCCAGCATCACGAGCGGTCTTTCCATTCTTGCCGGCTATGGTCCGCTGCACGATCAGGCGCTTGAA
>CAZMMY010000226.1:0-455 GCA_964567495.1 uncultured bacterium | reverse complement strand
GCCGCGCTGGGCCGCGACCTGTCCGCCCCGCCGCCCGAGACCGCGCCCTGACGAACCAGCAGGAACTTGCAAACAAACAGGAAGTCGCGACTTTCCGCGTCCAGATCGAAGCCGCCGCCGCCAGGCTGCTGTCG
Organism: uncultured bacterium; assembly: GCA_964567495.1. Lineage (GTDB taxonomy): Bacteria > Omnitrophota > Omnitrophia > Omnitrophales > Aquincolibacteriaceae > CAYLPP01. The sequence continues at coordinate 321 of CAZMMY010000226.1, read as the reverse complement.
CAGATCGAGGGGGTTTCCGCCGCCAATCCGTTCGATAGTTTCGCGCAGGCCATGGTGGATTTCAGGAACCTCGCGAATGAAGCGCCCGCGCTTCCCGAAGCTTCTCCTTACAACCAGGGCCGCCAGAACGCGCTGGAGCTGATCACCAGCAAAGCGGTCGAACTGAACACGGAATATCAGACCCGCAAGCGTTATGCGGAAGTCGAAAAACGCATCCAGACACTCAGCCTCGAGCTGCAGCAGATCGAAACCGTTGCAAAGCCCGCCAACGAACAGGTGCGCCGCGCCGATGACATCCAGCAGGAAATCAACGGCGCCGTC
>CAZMMY010000225.1:3568-3916 GCA_964567495.1 uncultured bacterium | reverse complement strand
CGTGATCGACGGCCAGCACGGAGGTCGCGCCCAGCCGCCAGGCGGCGACGCCCAGCACTCCGGTGCCCGTTCCAAGGTCCAGGACCGAGCCGTAGGATCCTTGCGTTCTTTCCACCCACTCCAGCATGATTCGCGTGGCCACATGCTGGCCCGAGCCGAACACCCCTTTAGGGTCGAGATAAACCGGGAGGCGCCTGCCGTCCTTGAAATCTTTTTTCTGCCAATAGGGGACCAGCATCAATTTTTTACCAAAAGGGAACATGCGGTAATCAAGGTGCCACTTGTCGAACCAGTCTTCCTTTTCGAGCGTGCGGATTTTCAGGCTCATCCCTTTTGTGCGGCGGGCGG
>CAZMMY010000225.1:0-3558 GCA_964567495.1 uncultured bacterium | reverse complement strand
ATGATTTTTTCGGAGCGGGTATAAAAAGCGGCTTCCATGCGGCCAGGGGGCTCGAACAGGACGATGTCTTCGGCGCGCACGCCGCATGCTTCCAGGAGGCCCAGGGCGCGTTCGCGCGCGGCCGGGCTTTCGGCCTGCGAAACGCGGGCTTCAAAATAGCGGTATGGGTTCATGGCGCTACTTTATATTTGTCTGACGGTTTTTTCAAGACAGGTTATACTTATGCCATGAAACCCGCTGCCCTCTTATTGACGGCCCTGTTCATTTTAAGCCCAGCCCTGCACGCGGCCGAAACTCCGGCGGCTCCGGCGCCCGCCGGCCTTGTTGCGCAATGGAAACAGAATTTTCTCAGATTTGTCTGGGAGTTCCAGGCCATACGCGAGATCACGGCCATCAACAACGCTTCAGTGCGGTACTATCAAAAGCGCGAATTCTTCCCGCGTCTGATCCGCCAGTTGACGCTCGACGGCCTGCTCCCGGTGCGTTACGAAAAGGGGGAGATAGGGAAGTACAGGTTTTATTTTACCAACATCAGCCGTGAGCCTGACGATCTTGCGATCCATGCGGACCCGCTAGACCCTGCCCTGGGTCTGCGCGCTTTTTATGTGGGGCCGGACGCGGTGATGCGCGTCTCAGACAAGGCGCCTGCTGACCAGAACAGCCCGAAACACAGCTTTTTCAGCCGCCAGCCTGCCAAAACAGTTTGAGTAGAATAAGGGGGCTGCCGATACAGGTCTTATGAAAATTTCCAGACGCTCATTATTTTACGGGGCCGCTTCGCTGGCGCACGTGCTTTTCGCACTCACGTTTCCTTTTTATTCCGGCGATCTCGCGCGCTGGCTGTACGCGCGAGACCTGATGGATGAATTCATCGTGGCGTTTTCCGTCCCGTTTTTTATCGGGCTCGCCTATTATTCCTTCCGGCGCTGGCGTATGTTCAAAAAGGAACGCCGCGTCATTCTCGTTTTCGCCATCGCGGCGTACCTTGTGGTTTATTTCTCACTGACAGACCACAAGGAAAGGCTGCACATCGTCAGTTTTTCCGTTATGGCCATGCTGTTTTACAAGACGCTGTCGCCCATGACGCGCCTTCGCTGGGCGGGGCTTTCAGCCTTTCTGCTGGCCAGCGGCACGGGCATTGTGGATGAAATCATTCAGCGCTGGATCCCGGACCGGACCAGCAACCTTCACGACATGATGCTTGCCGTAAAAGGCGCCGCGCTGGGCGTCCTGATCGGCTGGCTGTTCGACGCGTACAGCCGCAAGGGCCGCTCCTGATCTAAAGCCGCCGCGCGGTGTGATATCTTTTACTTATGAGCTCCGACAAAGCGTGGGTCTCGCCTGAGCAGGTCCTTTCCGCCATTTACGGAAAATCTTCCCTCGAAACCGGCATGTCCGAAAAAAGACGCGACGAAGTCATCGCCGCCGCGATTTTCGTCAGCTTTCGCAACCAGGAATTCGGCACGCGCTTCCGCTTGCCCGCGGACTTCCGCAACGGAGACGAGCAGGAGGACGCTGCGGGCATCGACATGACTGTGGCTGACAAGCATGGCCGCAAAAAGAGGCTGCAGATCAAGGGCATCCACATTCAGCGCTCGATCGAAAGAAGGAAGGCCCACAATACAAAGGGAGTGCCGCGTGTCACGCGCCGCTCGCAGAAAATGATCCGCCGCGATTCGGATGAGCTGACCAAGATCATGAAGGACGAGATTCACAAAATCGACCAGGACTACACCGGCCTGTACCTGATCATCCACGTCAGCGCGGATCTCGCTACCCAGACTTCGCTAGAGATTGCCATGCGAAAAAGCCATGAAGCCGTCAGGAACATCAAGGCCAAGGAGGTGTGGTTCCTGAGAGGGGTGCCCGTACGGGCCCTCCGGGGAAAGAACAGCCTGCCCAACTGCCACGCCTACGAGCTGATCAAGGTCACGCCGCACAAGCATACCTACTGCTTCGCCTTCGCCCTTTAGAATCGCGAGTTACTGCCGATTTTGTAATATGGCCAAAACCATCTGCGTAATCGACGACGAACCCGGAATTTTAAGCGAAATGGAGGCCTGGCTTCAGGACTCCGGCTATGACGTTATGACCGCGACGTCGGGGGACAGGGCCATTGAAATGATGAAGAAGAAAAAGGCTCACCTGGTTCTTCTGGACATCATCATGCCGAAGACAGACGGGCTGGAAGTGCTCTCCAGGCTGAAATCAAGCGGGGAAACCGCGCATATTCCTGTGATCATGCTCAGCGCGAAGAAAGAAACGGGGACGATTATGAGAGCGCAGGCTTTCCAGGCAACCGATTATTTTTTCAAGCCCTTCGACCCGATGGAGCTTCTGCGCTCCATCCGCCGCCACATTTAACAACTACGCAGCTTTTTCTTCCAGAAGGTCCAGCTCGTTATATAAAACGTAGGAACCGATCTGCAGGGAACCGTCCGGGTATTTCACCAAATGGAAATTGCCCGCGTCGGAGCGTTCGATCCGCTCCCTGATGAACTGGCGGTTGTCCATGCCCGGCTTGTAATATTTTTTCATCAGCCACATGCCGCCCTTGTAAGCGTCCGCGGCCTTATACCAGCTGCCGTCCCGGAAAAATTCCAGGTTATCCGCCGCGCGCAGGCGCTTGAAAAGATAGATCTGCTTGTCGCCTTCGCTTTTCTTGCTGTTCCGGTAATCCCTAAACGCCTGGGTGTCTTCGATCGCCGCTGTGCCGAGATAGGCCTTGTAGCCTTCCTTGAAGATGCCTTTTTGAGCGGCGGTGGAAGCGCAGCCTGTGAGAAAAACGAGCGTCAGGACCGGAAGAATTTTTTTCAGCATTTTTTCAAACCTCTGTGTTGGGTTGTTCTTGGGCCGGAGCGGGAGGCGCGGCCGTTTTTAAAGTTTCAGGGGAAGGCACGGGCGGAGCGGGAAGCTCGTGATGCCGCGCCGGGCATTTCTTGTTAGGGTAGTGAAGACCGATCGGAACGTTCGGGAAATCAGCGGGAATAGGAAAAGTCGCCAGCTGGATCAGGCCGGCGCCCATGTAAACGACGGCCTTGCCGACACCCACCGTCGCGCCTTCCCACTGTTTCTTGTAGCCGGGTTCGTGGCCTTCGGTCCAGAGAAACAGCCACGAAAAAAGGGAGTGTTTCAGGCCGAAACCGAATTTGCCGGCGGTTTTTGCCATGTAGCCTTCATTGCGGCTCCAGGGCGTTGCCTGGGCGGTTGAGCAGAAGAGCATCAGCGCCAGCGCGAAAGCCGGGACTTTATTCATATTCATGGGAGATGCCTCCGTCCGGAAGCGGCACATCGAGAGGAATGGGGAAAGTCACGGCGTGCAGCGCGCCGCCCGCGGTATTGGAAAGGGCGTAGCCGACACCCTTGCCGAAACCCTTAAGCTTGTTGTTTTCGCGCGAAATACGGAAGATCAGGGCCGTCCAGCCCGTGGAGAAATTCAGGAAACCGAAGCCCAGCTTGCCCGCTGTTTTTTCGGCATACGTCTGTTTGGAGCCCCAGGGGCTTGCCGGAAAGGAAACGCCGGCGGAAGCCACGGGAGAAAAGGAGCAGAAAAACAGA
>CAZMMY010000224.1:2405-3934 GCA_964567495.1 uncultured bacterium | reverse complement strand
GAAGCTGATGACGGCAGGAACGGTATGGATTTCTTCTTCAAAACGCCCGTCGGTCGGTTTCAGCCGCAGCGACGATCTGTCGAACGCTTTCGCAAAACCCTCGAGGCCGGCCCTGAGGTCCGAAACGGCTTTCTGGGGGCTTGAAAGATCCACTTTAAAAATCAATCCGTCGGCGCCGGCTGTAAAACCCGCGGGCTCTAGAGAAGACCAGAAAAACCGGCCGGATTTTTTCCTGCCTGAGACCATCATGGATTTGAGATTGTAGAGCCTGTGGGCCTGGGTAAATAAAAGATTGCTGTCTTCCTGCACATGACGGGCCAGAAAATCCAGTATGGCGCCGCGCACGTCGGGCGGGACGTCCATTCTTTCGAACACAACCTGCTGGCGGATATCGCTCGCCCGCATTTCAGACCGGCGGATGGCCGCTCTGATCCGCTCGAGTTCCAGGCGCACGGCGGGGTCTTTCATGAGCGGCTGGAGAAGGTCGTCGGTCAGCGCCACCGGCACTTCGATTTCGCCGTCCGAGTATTTCTCGGAGACCGTGACCTCACGGCCTTCAGAAATTTCGACGAGCTGCTCAAGCGTGAACTCATAAATTCCGTGGACTTCACCCTCTGAGCCCCCTGTCTGCCTCTGTTTATCGAGCCAGGCGGTATATTCCTGCGGCGACTTCCAGTTCAGCTTTTCTTTTTCCAGCCGCAGCTTCTGCTTCTTCAGAATCGAATCGCCGGACTCGTTAAGCACGAGAGCGTAAAGGGCGCGGCGCTCGTTGTTCTCCGACCCCGGCGCCGTGCGGTAAGAACCTTCGCGGCCCATCGCGCTCAGCTCGTAATGATCCGGATTGATACCATTTTCCTCGCCGGCTTCAGTCATCATGGTACCGCGGAAATCATCTCCGGGCTGGACATGCCCGCCCGTGATCGTAAACTGCCCGCCCTTGCTGATAGAAAGCGGCCGCCGCTGGAGGTAGACAGTGCCGCGGGGCGACATAAGAAAACCGTTGGATGTGCGGTGCAGCAGCCCGTAGCTCTCCGCAATACCGCGGTCGATCAGCCCGATAACCGGGAAGATTTCGCGCTGACCTTTGGTCTCCGCCGCGACAATCTCAATATAGTCGTCACGGTAAAAAAGCACGCCGCTTTCGATGTCTGCCAGGATCTGCGGGATCTTCGCCGCGTCTAAACCGCTGCGCGGGTCCGCCGCGAGCACGTCGAGCTGCCTCTCGATGCGGGCCATGTCCCTGACTTCGGAGCGGACCTTCTCGAAGCCCGCAGGGATCAGCGCCTGCACCTGCGGCAGGAGCTCCCGGGCCGCCGGCAGGAAATAAGAAGTCGCCATATCAAAAGGCTTGTTGAGAAATTCAGTCTGCAGCGCGGCGGGAAGAATTCCCTGATTGAATTTTTTCTGCGCGAGCAGAAGCAGGAAGTAATGGTAATAAGCAAGCTCGACGATCTGAGTCAGCGAAGTGCGGAAAAGTTTCCGGAAGGTGATGGCGGTCAGGTGCCGGAGTTCCATCTCCATGATCGCCA
>CAZMMY010000224.1:0-2395 GCA_964567495.1 uncultured bacterium | reverse complement strand
ATCGCCAGCGGGTCCCCCCCTGTTTTCCAGAGCTGGCCCGCCAGACGGAGACGGTTGCTCGCGCCGGGCAGGGTCTTGAATTCCTGCTCGACCTTGGCTTCGGAATAAAGTCCCTGCCGCGTCCCAAACCGCAGGGCTTCGTATTGCCTTAAGGCCTCGAAAAATTCCGCCCCCGCTGAAGCTGCGGCAAAATCCCTCAGGTAGCTTTCATTCTGAACCAAATTTGCGGCAACCGCGGCCGGAGGCGTCGTAATAAACGTGATGGGTCCGCTGACTTGACGGAAAGAGCGCGTCATCAGGATGAGCGTGCCGATCATACCTGGGTAAACATTGTCCATCCACCAGGCGCCCCAGGCCTCACGGTAAACCAGCGCAGCGAGCTGTTCAAAAAAATAATCCGGTGAATTCAGGGTCTTTGCCGTTTGCAGATACTCCAGAATAATCGGCGGGTTAATGTAAATACGGGTCAGGCCTGCCGTCACTTTGCCCTGGGCGCGCGACACGTCTTTTTCCTTGCTAAGCGGGTTGTCTGTTTTCGCAGGAAGCAGGAGGGCGCCGCTGAGGTCATCGCGGTATTTCTGAATAATCGCAGCGTCCGGAAAATTCTGCCGCAGCATCCAGTCCGCCGTGTCCTGAAGCAGTAAAATCGCCCCTACCAGATCGTTCGAATAATTGCGCGTCATAGGCGCCGGTGTCCGCATTTCGGAACGAAGCTGCGGATTAAAAATCCCCGGGAAAGCCAGCGTCACGAAATCGTAAGCGCGGGACACACCGTCACGGCCCGCCTCACGGTTGGCCAGGTAGACTTCCGTGATCATGGCCTCGAAAAGGCTGCCGAGGTAACGCGCGTCGTCAAACGAAAGCATTTCCCCTTCCAGTTCGGGCTTATAAATAAAGGCGCCGCCTTGAAGTTTTGCGAGCAGAGCCTTTCCGAGATTCTGATTGGAGCGGATCAGGTCGCGAGGCGGGTTTTTCAGGAAATCTTTGTACGTCTGGGTCCGTCCGGAAGCGGCATAATCCGAGGCCGCCTTCAGCGCAAGGATCAGGTCGAGCAGGGCGTCGCCGAGCAGAGCGGATCGCGCGTCCGCTTCGATGGGCTGGCGTTCCCAGCGGCTCTGCAGATTCATGCGCGTCGCGCGCGCTCGCGTAACTTCTCCTTCAGGAAGATACGGCGCCATCAGGGCTGTGAGAGCGCTCCACGCAGTTTCATAGCCGGGCCGTACGCGGGATTCTTCCACCACAGGCATGGGGCCCGCTTCCTGCACCCAGCGGACTCCACTGACACGGTCCGCAAAAAATTAGTCGAAAAGGCGGCCGAGACTGGCGTAATCGTTTTTCTGCGCTAGAGCTCCCGTCATGACGCGCATGAAACGGTCGGCGATCAGCATGTTTGGAAAACCGTAACGCCCGCCCGTGTCACGGTAACGTGAGTACGCAGCCGTAAAAACCTCGGAAGGATTGCTTTCCATGGTCACGTGGTAGGCCGCGTTCAGGCTCCGAAGTGACGCATAGCTGTGGCGCGTTACGAAATATTCCATGATAAGAAATTTCAGCGCGGCCGACCCCACCCTTTCAAGCACAGGAACTGTCCTCGGCTGTCTGGGGTCAAACAGCTCGGTAATCGCCGTGTCGTCGTCAATCAGCGGGCTGCCGGGAATACTGGCCAGCATTTCCTTTTTCGCAAGTTCGAGCACTTCCGGCGTGACTTCAGCGCGCACTTCTGAACGCTGAAGGAGCGGAAGCCCCTGCGGCGCCCAGTAACTGACCAGATACATGGGCGGAAGTCCGCGCTGCGTCCCTTCGATTCTGCGCGGCACAGAACGGGAAAAAACCGGCAGTTTCGCTTCCGGCTTATGATTGGTGATAATCAGGGAAACGCGGTCGCTGTCGCTAATAGCCATCTCCTGCTGGTAATCATACTGCGGCGCCGGAAGCTCGTAGGCCGCGGCCTCCTGGAGATTAAAGCGGGCAAAAAATTCCGCGGGGGTCATGGTGTTAAATTCGAAGTAAGCCGCATCGGAAATAAAAGCTTTGCCGCCGGGCTTTAAAACATCTTTGATAATGCGCGCCGCGTCGAGCGCGCCTTTTTCAAGATAAGGCGAAACCTGCAATGCGAGCAGCGCGGCTTCGAAGCTCTGTTCGGGGAAAGGAAGCCCCTGCCCGATGTCCGAGAGAACCGTTCGCGCGGCGAAACCGTCAAAGAACGCTCCTGCCGATTCGTCTGACTGCTCCCTCGTTTTTTCCGCGGCGCCGCGGTAACGGTAGCCGGCCTGCGGCGAATAGCGGGCCTTCCAGACGGCGTCGAGGAATTCCTGCCGCGCCAGCCCGACAGGCTCCTTGTTCACAGGCGTAAATTCGAACACGTCGCCGTATTCCATCTCGATCTGCGAGAGGG
>CAZMMY010000223.1:0-3961 GCA_964567495.1 uncultured bacterium | reverse complement strand
TTCACTACATTATTACGGTTTGCGACAATGCCAGAGAATCCTGCCCCGTTTTCCCCGGCAGCAGCATCCGGCTGCACTGGGCCTTTCCCGACCCGCCCCACGAGAAGGAACCCACAGAAGAAGTCCTGAATGAGTTCCGCAGGGTCCGGGACATGATTCATCGGCAATTCCGGCAGGTTGCGCTGACGGGAAATTTCGACCTCGCCATGCCGGGCTGAAAAAGCTGTGGTTTGATCCGCGGCATTTTTATTAAGTTAGCAGGTTTCTTTTTTTTGACGGCCTGCCTATAATAGCCGTCATGACCGAATATGAAAAAATGATCGCGGGTGAACTCTATAACGCGAACGACGCGGAGCTCGTCCGCATGCGCAAAGATGTCCGCGGCCTGCTGAACGAACTCAACCGCTCCGTCCAGGACATCAAAAGCGGTGAGCGCCTGGATCTGTGCCATAAGATTTTCGGCAGGACCGGCGCCGGGCTCTGGCTGCAGCCCCCTTTCTACTGCGACTACGGAAAAAACATCGAGCTCGGTGAAAACGTCTATTTCAACTTCAACTGCGTCGTGCTCGACGTCGCCAAAGTCCTCATCGGCAGCAATGTCATGTTCGGGCCCAATGTGCAGATTTATACGGCGGGCCACCCTCTCGAAGCCGGACTGCGCCGTGAAGGCCGGGAGTTCGGCAAACCCGTCAGGATCGGAAACGATGTCTGGATCGGCGGCAGCGCCGTCCTGTGCCCCGGAATCACCGTCGGCGAAAGAAGCATTATCGCCGCGGGCGCGGTCGTCACCAAAGACGTGCCTCACGATGTGGTGGTCGGCGGCAATCCTGCCAGGGTCCTGAAAGAAATTCCAAAAAGCAGCCTATGATCCCCGACTTCGATAAAAACAGGATCGAGGTCATTGATTTTCTGCGGGGGATTTCGATTCTGGCCGTACTGGCTGCGCACACAGGCACGCCCGCCAGCAGCCTAGCCATCACAAACTTGTGGGAACGCATCTGGTTCCGCGTGTTTTCAAACGGAAATTACGGCGTTTCAATTTTTTTCGTTCTTTCGGGCTATGTCATCACACGGATGATTTTTTTAAACCGCCTGAACCATTCCAAAAACACCTTGCGCTATTTTTATGTGCGGCGTATCGCACGGCTCTGGCCCCTTCTCTTTCTTGTTATTGCCGCGGGTTTTGCCCTCCTGGCATTTTGTAAAAATGCTCCCGCCGAAGCCCTGCTCTACTTGAAGATCCCGGCGCAAGCGCCTTTCGGCCTGTTCGTTGTTTCCCTGTTCACCTTTTCCCTGAACTGGCTTTTTTTATTCTATGACGGCTTCGGCCATTACTGGGGGATCATGTGGTCGCTGGCGATCGAAGAGCAGTTCTACCTTCTTTATCCCGCGCTGCTGATAAAACCGAAGAACAACGCTCCGGGAAAGTTTGTATTTTCTCTGCTCGTCTTTATGATTCTACTCGGCCCTTTGGCTCGCGCGGCCGAACACTGGGCGTTCCCGCACAAACCGCCCGTACTGATAAACTCTTTCGCCAACTTCGATTTGATCGCGTGGGGCTGCCTGCTGTTTCTGGTTTCGAAAAGGGCCCTGGCTTTTTTAAATTCAAAGCCGTGGTTGTGGTTAAAGACGGCCCTTTTGCCGGGCGGTTCCCTGCTGCTGGGCGCGGCCTATATGCACGGGCATTTTTTCCAGTTCAGCCTGGAACGGGTGCTGGCCCCGACAGTCATGGCGGCCGGAATCTGCGGGATCATTCTAGGCGGGGAAAAAGCCCCTGTCTTCGACATGCGTCCTGCGCAGTGGATCGCATCTGCCGGAAGGCTCAGCTACGGCATTTACCTGCTGCACGTCCCGGTAATTTTTATGCTCTGGCCCCTTCTCAAATCAGCCCCGTATTTCACCAGCTTTTTCATTATCACCGCGGCTTCCGCGGCCGCAGCCTGGCTTTCCGCCCGCTATTTTGAGAAGCCGGCCTGGCTGTGGATCGTTAAAACATTCGCGCACGGACAGCGGCGTTAAAGGAGGCTTCTTGATCTCGAAACTTCAAAAATGGGTTTGGCTCGGCGCAGCAGTTTTGTCTTTTTCATCGGGCATGATCAACGTCATCGCCCTCCTGGGATTTGCGCACAAGGCTTCGACACATATGACCGGTGTCGTAAGCGCTTTCTCCATTTCGCTTGCCAGAAACGAAGCTTCGACGGTCTCTGAAACCCTTTTCATCCTCCTGTCTTTTTTCTGCGGAGCGGTCATAAGCGGCGTCATTATAAGAGACGGGCATCTTAAAATGGGGCGCCGGTACGGCTTTGCACTGGCGCTCGAGTCCGGCCTTCTTTTTTTTTCCGCGTATTGTTTCGTCAAAAATTCCATTTGGGGTGAATATGCCGCCTGCGCCGCGGCGGGGCTTCAAAACGCGCTGGCGAGCACTTACAGCGGAACGATCGTCCGGACCACGCATCTGACGGGGGTTCTAACCGATATCGGCGCGCTGACCGGCAACAAGATCCACGGTGTTCCTGTCGACGAAAAACGGTTCAAACTGCTCTCGATTATTTTTGTTTCTTTTCTTGCCGGAGGGTATCTGGGAAGCGCTTTCTATCAGCGCTGGAACGCGTGGGCCATGCTGGTGCCCGCTTTCACCATCGGCGCCTCCGCCGTCGGCTACGAACTTTTCCGAAGAAATTTAAAAGCGGCGGCGGCTTAAAAATCCGCCGGGCCCGGTCATTTCATTTTGAAACGCTGGAATATGCCGCTGACGGTTTCTATCAGGAAATGGTGGGCGGGAGTCAGGGGCGAAGTGATGCGCCAGACGATGCCGATCTCGCGGTGCGGCTTCGGGGACTGGAAAGGTATGAAAACGAGGTCGGGATTCTCCCTCTCGATCGCGGCCATTTTCGGCACGAGAGTCAATCCCTCGCCGACCGACGCCAGCTTCATAACCGAAGTCAGGCTGCTCCCCTGGAACGTAACCTGAGCATCTTCACGCGGGCGCTTGCAGTACTCGAGCGCCTGATCCGTAAAACAATGACCTTCCTGCAGGATCAGCAGCTTTTCTTCTTTGATGATCCTGGGCGTTACCTGTTTTCGCTTCGCGAGGGCATGGTCCTTTGCGACGGCCAGAAGAAATTCTTCCTTTCCGATGCTGCGGCTCACAATCCCCGCCTCGCCGGCCGGAAGGGCGAGGATACCCAGGTCGATTTTTCCGGTTTTAAGAGACTCCAGCAGTACTGAGGTTTTTTCCTCATGCAGCTCGATCGACAGGCGCGGCGCTTCTCTTTTGACTTTTATGAGGACGCCCGGCATCAGATAGGGGTGGATGGTGGGAATAACGCTGACCGCTATTTTTCCGGAGATATCTTTGCTTTCTTTCTGGAGCTCGGTCAGGCCCTTCTTCAGAGTGTCCAGGGCGGCCATGGCAAAAGGCATGAACTTTTCGCCGGCGGGCGTCAGCCGTACCCCGTGGGACGACCGCTCGAAAAGCGGTGCCCCCAGCTCATCCTCGAGCTTTTTAACCTGCTGGCTCAGGGTCGGCTGGGTAATACTGGCGCGCCTGGCCGCACGAAGAAAATTAAGCTCCTGGGAAAGGGCCACAATATAGCGAAGCTGCTGCAGTTCCATTATAGTCTCCTTCTATAAGGATAATATATAAAATCGATTGGAGCAATAACTCAAACAGTGCGAAGTTATAGGCAGAGAGACGCGTCATCCGCTCAAGCGGAAAACCAACCAAAGAGAGGATATCGTTCATGAAAATACGCCATTTGTTCATGACCTCAGCAATCACGAGTTTACTGGTCGTTTCGTTTTTGACGGCGACGACGGCGAACACCGTTTCGGACGAAGGCAAGCCGAAACCCAACCAGTTCTGGTGGCCGGAGCAGCTGGACCTCAGCCCGCTGCGCGCACACAGCCCTGAATCGAACCCCTACGGAAAAGATTTCAACTACGCAAAAGAATTCGAAAG
>CAZMMY010000222.1:3132-3986 GCA_964567495.1 uncultured bacterium | reverse complement strand
TCACGAGGAAGACGGCCGCAGCAAACACCGGACCGACAATCCAGTATCCCGCGGCGTACTGGCGGGAAAGGATGAAAGAAACGATCCAAACGATCACTGACAGGAATTTTTGCATCAGCTCACCAGAACTTTGGGTTTTTCGTAGCTCACTTTAGGGGCGGTCTCGCGCGCCGCTTCTTCTTCCGCTTTTTTCTTTTCATCTTCAGCCCTGACCTTCTCGTGAGAGGCCTCATAGTAGTCAGTCACGGGGTCTTTCAGCGCAGAGGCCGTTTTCACAAAACCATGAGATTCAGTATAGACGGCTCCGGACTGCGCCGGAACGGTTTCGGTTTCCTCCGCATGAGAAAAAGCCGGCATGAAGGCCATCGCCGTCAGAAGGGACAAAAAAAGAAGGCGCCGCGGCATAAGAAAAGAAGGGCCCGGCAGGTATGACCTGCCGGGCCCTGTTTTCCTGATATTACTTGATTGCCTCGCCCGCCACATTGCTGGTCACGGGAGTGAAAACCAGCGTGAAGGGGAAGAAAAGGAACCACCAGGCACGGCCGCTCGACTGAACGATGCGGACTTTGGAAGCACCCTCGGACTTGGCCGCGGCCGTGAAATCCGAAACGGTCTTGGCAAGGCTGGCGTCACCGATGAGGGGCTTCTTACCGATCAGCAGGTGCAGCGCAACGTTGGAAGTGCTCATGTGAGATACGACTTCACCGTCCGGCGAACCGACGCCGTTCCAGTCGCGGGCGTATTTGGTGCTGCTGCAGCCGGCAGCAAAAACGATAAGAGTTAAAAGGCTGAAAAACTGCTTGAACGATTTCATATACACTCCTTTGGTTAAGTTGACTCTCTAGTTTAACGGA
>CAZMMY010000222.1:0-3122 GCA_964567495.1 uncultured bacterium | reverse complement strand
TTTTGTCGTATATTTACCCGGGCGTTTTAATCCTCGCGCATCAGCTGCTCGAACATACGTCGAGCCTTTTGAGTTTGCTCGTGCTCCTCGCCCAGTTTTTCCGTCCTGATCTGCAGCGCAAGGTTCATAGACTTCCGAGCTTCGTCGTATTTTGTCTGCATGGCGTAGCTCATCGCTAGATTGAAATAGGCGTCCGCAACGTCCGTGCTCTTCATGTCCGTCTGCGACATGTTCAGGATGGCTTTCTTCAGCAAGTTGGCAGCTTCCATGCTGTCCTCGCCGAAGACGCGGGCGGAGATTTCAAAGGCCTCTTCCGCCGCATCGATCCCCTTTTGCAGGTCGCCGGTATCGGCGGCTTTTTTTATGTCCGCATTGAGCGTCTCAATTTTTTTCTTCGCTTCTTTTTTGCTTTCCGCGAACGCGGGCGACGCAGTAAATGAGATAAGCAGGGCGAACGCAAGAAAAGCTTTCAGACTTTTCATTGAAACCTCGGTTTGAATTGTTTGATGGCTTCGATGGTTTCCTGGCCTTCTTCAGTCTGGCGGCAATTGAGAGGAAGACCGGAAGGCGCGATGAAGCACCGGTAAGGAAGCCCGGTGCGCGAGTAAAGGTAGATAGGCTTGCCATACTCTGAATCTTTGATGACCGCGTTGAACACACTTTCTTCGGAGCTGTTGGGCTGGTAAAAACCGGACTGCTCCTTCAGGTCGCCCAGCGCTCCAAGGGAAATGAAGGAGAACATCGCAAGGCCGGAGAAGAGAAAAAAGTTACGCATCAGCTTTCCGCCGGGGCAAGCGGAAGCACGCCTGCTTCCATATTAACGGAGTCGCCGGTCACCGCGCTCGCGAACGGCTCAACTTTTGTGAGGTCTGCGCGGTCCTCAAGGGATTTGGTGAAAAGCGTGCCCGGCCGGTAAAGCCAAAGAGCAGGGGCTACGCCCGGCGGCGGCACAAAGGAAACTGAATAGCTGCCGCTTGGGAGCGCGGGCAGCGAAGCCTGAAAGCTCCCGTCCCTGCGGACCGGGATTTCAATTCGGGGATTTACGCCGTCATCTGCGACCAGCCGGCCGGAATTCACCTCATCGAGTGTCAGGAGGTGACGCAGGCGCCCGGAAAATGTCCAGGTGCCGGGCGAACTGGCCAGCTTGCCCGTATCGGCCGCCTTCAGCGGATTGTAAACGGGCGGCACGGGCTCCACACGGGTCTCATGCCTGACCGGCAGCGGATTGGCAGGGTCCTGCTCCACAACCTTTTCCTCGTCTTTTCCGTCCGGCTCCTCGTAACGGCCGACTTCCTTCCCGCCTTCTTTAATAATGAACGTCGTGCCCGTCAGCAGCGGCACGGCACAAATCAGAAAAAACAGCCGGAAGAAAGCCCGCATGTTACTCCAGCTCGTAAGTTCCGTCGACACGGGCGCTGATCCTGACGTGGTCGACAATTTCAGATTCCACATTGAAACTCTTCTGGACCGAAACAAAACTGCGCTCCATCATCATGGCATCGCCGTAGACCTGGCGCTGCTTCATGGGGACCGGCTCACCGCCGCTCGAAATCGTGATGCTCTTGGGCGCCGCGAGATTCCGGCCGAGAGAAGCGGCCGCGTTCTTTGCGTTCTGCTGCAATTTCTTCAGGGCTTCCTGAACAGCTTCTTCATTCTTACGGGCTTCCAGCTCTTCGCTCAGAGAGACCTGAACATCTTCGAGGGCGACGGAGCCGTCCACTGTAAGGCTGTTGTCGATGACCTGTGAGATCAGCTCGTGCATTTTTCCTGCGGGAAAATTCCTGACCTTCACCACGAGCCGGGTCGAAATCTTGCGGCCTTTGGAACCAAGCGAAATTCTCGCCTGTTTGACCACATCCCAGCCCTTGACGACTTCCACCTCGCTCAGGCCAAGCGACTTCACACGGCTGGAAATACCGTCGATGATGCGCTGCGAAGCGGCCTGGGTCTCAGCGAAAGAACCTTTTTCCTGGTCGAAACCGAACGTCAGCGCAAACTGATTGATGGGCACGGTAAACTTTGCCTCCCCCGAAACATAAAGAAGGTTGCGTTTCAGGGGGTCGTAGCCGCCGGCCGTGTCCTGCGCGCCCGCCTGAGGCAGCGCAAAAATCAGCGTAAGCATGAGAAATAAGGCAGGAATTTTTTTAGCGTCCATTTTATTCTCCCGTTTCGATTAGTTTCTCGATCTCAATAAGGTCTCTGTCGACCTCGCGCCTTGCCATCAGGTCTGCGCCTGCGTTGACAAGGTCGATCCGGATGGTGCCGTCCGGGCGGCGCGTGAACTTGATCATGGCCGCGCGGCTCATCGCGTTTCCGCTGGCCAGGGTTTTCAGCATCTTCTGGTTTTTGACCAGCACGTAAAAACCGTCTTCGACTCTGTAATATACCGCTTTTTCGTAACCCGTCAGCTCAAAAGCCGCCAGGGCGTTTTTCGAAAGGTCGTCGAAATGCCGCGATGAGATCATAACGCGGGAATCCCCGTCCCTCAGCGATTCGTTGAATATTTTCGAGTACCGCTCGCCGGCGGAGACGCAGCCGCAGAACACAACAAACGCGGCCAGCAGGAGCTTCTTCATCAGCCGAGCTTCTGCAGGATCTTCGCCAGCGCAGCGCCCACGTTCGTCACGGCGGCCTGCTGCTTCGGATCTTTCAGGCTGCCGTCTGGGTTGAACGCCTCGGCCGCTTTTGAGACCGCCATCTGCTCAGGAACTACCAGCACCTGAATATTGCCCAGCATCGCCCGCACGTGGACAAGCCCGCGCAGGCCTCCAAGAGCCCCGGGCGAGGCAGAAACCAGCGCAGCGGTCTTGCCCGCGATAAACTCCAGGCTTTTCTCGCCGCCTGCCGGCCGGGAGACCCAGTCGATTGTGTTTTTCAGCAGAGGCGTTATCGAGGAGTTGTACTCCGGCGACGCGATTAAAAGGCCCTGGTGCTGCGCAAAAAGGGCTTTCAGTTTCTGGGCGTTTTCCTGCGGACCCTGCGCTTCGAGGTCCTGGTCAAAAAGAGGCAGCGGAAAGTATTTCAGGTCGACGACCTTGACTTCCGCGCCCGCGGCGCGAGCGCCTTCCGCGGCGATTTTCAGGGCTTTTTCATGCGCGGTGAAATAGGTTTTGGCTGCTTGT
>CAZMMY010000221.1:2112-4008 GCA_964567495.1 uncultured bacterium | reverse complement strand
TCGTAGGTCTGGCCTTTTTCGATTTTCACGACCATGCCCTGCCAGTCCTCGGGCGCGCCGAGGCCGTAGATGCAGGAAACGCTCGCGACAATGATCGTATCGCGGCGCGAAAGAATGGAGCTGGTGGCTGAGAGGCGGAGCCGGTCGAGATCGTCGTTGATAGACGCGTCTTTTTCGATATAGGTGTCATTGTGCGGAATATAGGCTTCGGGCTGGTAATAATCGTAATAGGAAACAAAATATTCCACAGCATTGTCAGGGAAGAATTCCTTGAACTCGGAATACAGCTGCGCTGCAAGGGTCTTGTTGTGCGAAAAAACCAGCGCGGGTTTTTCCAGCCTGGCAATGACGTTGGCCATGGTAAAAGTTTTTCCCGAGCCTGTGACGCCGATCAAAACCTGTTCCCTGGCGCCGGCCTGGAAACCTTTAACAATAGCGTCGATGGCCCTTGGCTGGTCGCCCTTGGGCTTCATTTTGGTCGAGAGCTGGTAGAGAGACATGTTACGCCTTCATTAAAAGAGAAAAATCCAGGCAGCGGATGGAATGGGTCAGAGAGCCGGCGGAAACCTGGTCCGCTCCGGCGGCCGCGAACGCCGCGATGTTTTTTTCGCTGATCCCGCCCGAGGCCTCAAGCACGATACGCGGATTGGCCTTGCGCGCCAGCCTGGCGGCCCTGCGGAAATTCACGGGCGTAAAATTATCGAGCAGGATGACTTTCGGCCGCAGCATCAGCGCCTCGGTCAACTCGCGGAAATTGCGGACTTCGATTTCAAAAAGCCCGCGCCTGCCTTTCAGTTTTTTGAGGTCGCCGTGTATCCGGTGGTTTTCCTTTACAAACACCGCATCGTAAAGGCCCATGCGGTGGTTTTTCCCGCCCCCGGTTTTGACCGCGTATTTCTCGAATTTGCGCCAGAGCGGGGTTGTCTTGCGAGTGTCCAGCACACGCGTCCTGTATTTTTTGACAAGCCGCACGAATTCCGCGGTGCGCGTGGAAATGCCGGAAAGCCTGCCCAAAAAATTCAGCGCGGTCCTCTCGCCTTTCAGGATGCCGCGCGCGGGCCCCGTGATTTCCATGACGATTTTGCCCTTGGAAATTTGCGCGCCTTCCGGCACCGTCAGACGGATTTTAAGCCTGGGCTCCGCGCATTTAAATACGGCCGCGGCTACTGGTCCGCCGCAGAACACTCCCATCTCTTTAGCCACGATAAACGCCGCCGCCTTCCGGCCCTTTTCGATCAGGAGCTCGGAGGTGACGTCGCCGGAGCCCGCGTCTTCGCGCAGGCTCCGGCGTATCAGCGAAAAGTCGTTAGAGTCTAATTTCATTTCTTCCTTTTGACCGTGCACCCGACCGTCTTGGACTGCGTGACCGGCACCGGCTGGCCGGCGACCAGAGCGTCCAGCGCGTCGCGGGTGAAATTCTTGCTGACCGGGTCTTTCTCGCCCCAGCCCTGATCATCAACGCCGCCTTCATAGGCCAGCTTTCCTTCTTTATCGATGATGAATACGTGGGGCGTTGTGATTGCGCCGAACTGGTCGGCAATCCTGCTGTCCGGATCGAGCAGAACAGGGTAGTTCAGCTTGCGCTCCGCGGCCACCTGTTTGATCCTGTCTTCGGGTTCTGTCACGTTGGAGTCGATGCCGTAAACCGCAACGCCCTTGGCGCCATAATCGGAAGCGATTTTCCGCAGGCGTTCTTCATAGCGCACCACAAACGGGCATTGAGCGGACCAAAAATGCAGCATCACAACCTTGCCGCGAAGTTCCGAAAGCTTTACCTGCTGCCCGTCGATTCCCTTCAGGGAAAAATCCGCGACCTCACTCCCCAGCTGAACGGATTTCTTCGCCAGGAAGTCCTCGGCCGAGACGGTCTGCGTCGCGATGTCGGCATCCACCAAC
>CAZMMY010000221.1:0-2102 GCA_964567495.1 uncultured bacterium | reverse complement strand
AAGGATGAAAAGCAGGGCTTTCTTCATGAGGTTCTCCTTTTGGTTGAAGGGGTTATGAATCCGGCGGCTTCTTAATGCAATATCGGCGTAAAGCGCCCTCAATAAAGCCATTTGGATCTTCCTTTCGGAATTTATTAACTGCCAGGGGGGCACACGGGAACGTTATCTATGTTATCTTTTAAACAGAATCATGAAAACAAGAATTCTGATCGTCGATGACGAACCCGATATTGTGCAAGCGCTCGCTGACGGCCTGGCGGCAGAAGGCTATCATCTTTTTTCCGCCCAGAACCCTGAGCAATTCCGGACCATTGCGCTGCTGGAAAAATTCGACCTGATCATCCTCGACATCGACCTGGGCTCGGAGAACGGTCCTGATGTCTACCGCGATCTTCTAAGCATGGGGCTCGACGCCAAAATTCCCGTCATTTTCCTGTCCGGCCTCGTTCCCGAAAATCTGTGCCGGAACAGCCTTGGCAGCGGCCAGCGCTATTCCATGCACGCCAAGCCGTTTGAATACGACAAGCTCATGCGCGACGTGCGGATTTTAACGGGAACCTCAAGCTCCTCAGCAGCCTGAGCACCAGTGCATCAGGCAGGCCCACCACGTTAGAATAAGAGCCTTTTATTTTCTTTACGATAAACGGCTTTATCTGGATGGCATAACCTCCCGCCTTATCGAGAGAATCCACTTTCTTTATGTAAGCCCGGATCTCCGCCTCCGAAAATCTGTTCATCAAGACGGAAGTCTTTTCATGGCCCTTTGCGATTTTTCCGGTCCTGCGGTCCAGCACGGCCGCGCCCGTGTAAACCGCATGCGTCCTGCCGCATAAATTTGAAAGCATTTTGAAGGCTTCCTTTTCCGAGCGCGGCTTCCCCAGAATTTTTCCATAACCGCAGACTATCGTGTCGGCGCCCAGGACCCAGCGCGCGCTTTCCGGAAGCATGGCTTTGCGCGCTTTACCCACGGCGTGCTCAAGCACAAGCTTAACCGGAGAAATTCCGGGGATCATTTTTTCGCGATAAGAGGATTTGACTTTTTTAAAAGGGATCCGCATTTTTTTCAGAATTTCCCTCCGGCGGGGCGACGCCGAAGCCAGATATAAAAAAGTTTTCTTTACCATGCTCCGCCTCCCCCTCCGCCTCCGCCGCCCCCTGAAGAACCGCCCCCGCCGAAGCCGCTGGAGTCTGAACCTGGCTGGGAAACGAAACTCGAATTCATGCTGGAAGCCGCGCTGTTCATGTCCCGCTCGAAACTGGAAGACGAAAACGAATCGCCCGGGCCGCCGTACCATTGAGGCCGGCCCGCATAAATTCCCTCGAACGCATGCGCCCACTGGCCCGCAACACCGAAAGCCATGGCATAGGGCAGGCCTTTTTCAAAAAGCGAGGGGTCATTAATCCTTTTGATGCGATCTTCGTCAACCCGTATCAGAAACTCACGGAATCCCTTGATCTTTCCCGCCGCTTCCGCGCCCTTAAAGGTGCGGCGCGGCATGGCCGGCCCGAAAGCCGCAATAATCACACCCGAAATAATGGCGACCGCGACGTAATGGTCGTCGGGGAAATGCAGCGACGGCTCAAACCACATGAAAAAACCCCAGATGCAGGCGCCGGCGGCAATGCCGATGACGATGTACCAGGCAGCTTCGGCTTCAGGGTTTTCTTTGTAAAAATCCCGGCGAATCAGGTCCGCATAAATATTTTCCCGGATCTTGTTCAGATGGACGTAAAACTTGTCGCGCAGGCCTGAAACCTTGACCGACTTTCCCGGAACGGAAAAAAGCGAATCAAGCAGCGTAGTTTCATGAAGACTAAGGGCCGAGCCGTACCAGGGCTTCAGGCTGGTCAGAGTGTAATCGGCCTGGCCGAACAATGGCCGGGTTCCGTCCGTCTCGATTTTGATGTAGCCCAGCACCGCGAGATTAATTACGGTCGCTGTGATATCTTTCATGTCCGCTTTCTGATCCAGGAGCGCGCCCATTTCCGCGGGCGTCATGCCGTAAGGAGGCTCGTAAAAAGCCATGACGGATTTTTTTATTTCCGGGTCGCGGCCGCGCACCCACCAACGCGCGGCGAGCGCGCGCGCGGGCGCGAGCAAG
>CAZMMY010000220.1:0-4011 GCA_964567495.1 uncultured bacterium | reverse complement strand
ATAACTACGTTGCGGCCTTTGGGGCCGAGCGTGACCTTCACCGCGTCAGCGAGCTGGTCCACGCCCTTCTGGATCGCACGCCTTGCGTCTTCGTCAAAAAGCAGTTGTTTCGCCATTGTTGTTTCCTCCTGGTACGGTTTTTATTGTTTGGATTTAAAAATACCGAGGTTTTAGCACTCGGGTCAACGGAGTGCTAAACACGAGCATCATTGTATGCAAATTCGCCCCAGGAATCAAGGGGCTATTGGCAGAGATTTTGATACGCGGAATATAAAGAGTAAACGGCGTGGCGGGGATCCAGGATTTCGAAGCTGCGGGTATATGGTTTGAGATGGCTGGCGAAACCGCCGGTGGCTATGACGCGCAGGTCCGTGCCGAACCTGCTCTTGAACCTTTCAATCAAGCCATCCGCCATGGCCCCATAGGCGTTCATAATGCCGCTGTTCATGCAGCTGTAAGTGTCAGTGCCAAGAAAAGATACGGTTTTTTCAGGCAGGCGGGCATTCTTGGGGAGGAGCGCGGCCTTCGATAGAAGAGCCTTAAAAGCCAATTCCGGGCCCGGTACGATCATGCCGCCTTCAAAGACTTTTTCCGCCGAAACATAGTCAAAAGTGATAGCTGTCCCGAAATCGATGACCAGGAAGGGCGGGGTATAGCGCTGTAAAGCCCCGTAAAGATTGACGATACGATCGGCCCCGAGCTGCTTGATATTGTGGTATTTATGCTTCAGGGGCAGCTGCAAGTTTTCGCCGACTACCCAGAAACCCGCCGGTTTAGGCTTTATGGCTTGCCGGAGCTTTTGGGTTACTTTTGGGACGACGGACGAAATTACGAGATTAAATGGCCCACACCCTCCCATTTTCGAGCATTTTTTAATGAAATTTGGGATGTCGTCATGCAGGCGGCTTTCGAAGGCTTCCAGGGCCCCACTTTTAAAAAGTCCGCAAGTGGCGGCCGTATTGCCTATATCAAGCGCTATGAGAGTAGAGAGCTCCGAGGTCTTTTTTGAACCGGAGGAGGGTCTCTTCGAGGATTTTTTCCGTGTCAAAGTCTTGTCCTTTGATTTCTTTCATGGAAATGGCTTCAGGCACCATTTCATTTGTTTCGGCGTTCACATTCAGGCCGATGCCTACGATCACACTGTTGAGTGCGCCGCCCGTCGTGATTGATTCTACCAGAACGCCGCAGATTTTCTTATCTCCAATCATGACGTCATTCGGGCGTTTGAAAGTTGACTGGATTCCGTGCGCTTCGAGCACCGCGGCCACGGAGCGGCAGGCGATCTGGGTGATCATGGGCGCTTTGGCGGGAATCACCGGGGGGCGCAGCAAAATGGAGAAAAGCAAATTTTTCCCCTTTGGCGAAACCCACTTGCGCCCAGGCTTGCCGCGGCCGCCGGTCTGATGATCGGCCTGGATGACCAGGCCTTCGGCGGCGCCTTCTTCCGCCATTTCACGCAGGAAGCTGTTGGTGGATTCAAGCTCGGCATACCGCTTGATTGTGAACTGAAGGGCGGAAGCGGCGGCAGTCATGAAAAATAAAACCTGGGCAGGCGTGAAGAAAGCCGCGTCACGATTTCATAAGGAATCGTCCCGGCCCAGCCCGCGAGGTCGGCAGCTGTGATCGAAGCGCCTTTGTCGTCGCCGAGTAACGTGACCTCATCGCCGGCCCTTGCGTTTTCGTCGCCGAGGTCTACGGTCAGGTAGTCCATGGAAACGCGGCCCGCCAGCGGGTATTTCTTTCCTTTATAAAGAACCCAGCTTTTGTTCGACAGATGAAAAGGATAGCCGTGGCTGTAGCCGATGGGCAGCGTGGCGATGGTGCATTCGCGCGAAGCCGTGAAGGTGCGCCCGTACCCCACGGTTTCACCCGCCTTGATTCTCTTGGAAAGGATGATGCGGCTCTTTAGCGCAAGAACGGGCTCGAAACCGTTTGTGCCGAGCGACTTGTCCGGCGAAATGCCGTAGAGAATCAGGCCGGGGCGCATCAGGTTGAGGTCCTGCATGGCCGGATGGCTGATCCTCAAATTGCCCGCGCTGTTGGCCGCGTGGCGGAAACGGAAGCGGATGCCCTTGCTTTCGAGCCTGCGCAGCAGCGCCTGGAAAAGTTCAAGCTGTTCTTCGGCGAACCCGTCTGCTTTCTCCGCGGAGGGAAAGTGCGTGAAAATGCCTTCCGGGTAAATGCCGGGCAGTTCCGCGATCCTGGCGATTTCTTCCTCGGCTCTCCTGACAGGGATACCGAGCCGGCCCATGCCTGTGTCTACTTTGATATGAACAGGCGTCTTTACGACCATCGATTCGGAGATTTCGGAGATCTCGGCCGCGTCATCGAAGCCGGTCACGCTCATGGCTGCGCCGCTTTTGACCGCGGTCGCCATTTCGGCTCCGAACAGGCGGCCGAACAGAAAAAGGGGAGTCTGGATGCCGCGTTCACGCAGTTCCAGGATTTCGTACAGGCTGGAGACGCCCAGATAAGCGGCCTCTCCCGAAAGCGCGCGTGCTGTTTCAATAAGCCCGTGCCCGTATGCGTTGGCCTTGACCACGGCCATGACTTGCGGCGCAGCGCCCGTGCGTGCGGAGACTTCTTTCTTAAGAAGGCGGAGGTTAGACACCAGGCGGTCAAGGCGCACTTCAACCCACGCACCCTGGCCCGCTTTGGCCGCGGTTTCAGCAGCCAGCGGCATGGGTTTGTTTCCTTTCCTCGGCTTCAGACAGGCGGAAATAAAGCGGAAGAAGCTTTGCCTTAGGGACTTCGGCCAGCTTCGCGTCCCTGCGCGCGAAGAGTTTGATCAGCGAGGCGGCGGAAGGATACCACTCCTTTTCGGGCCGCAGCTTCAGGCCGAGGCTGTTCCCTTTGAAGAAATCACCGTATTTGCCAAGAGCGCTGCCGGTGACGACGGCGCCTTCGGGAATGGCGGCCAGCGTTTCTTCTTTTGAAAGGACTCTGGCTTCGCCCTGCGGCTGCCAGGCCGCGCCTTTCTTTTTATACAGGCGCAGATAAATTTTTTCGCGGAACGCGTCGAGCGCGGCGGCCAGCACGCTGCCGTCCGGCAGTTTTTCGAACGCCGCGTCTTCGGCGATCAGGTCCAGGCTGAGCACGCCGTAGGATTTTTTTTCATCGACCGCGAGAAAACCTTTGAGTGCGGCAAAGCCCACCCGCAGGCCGGTGAATGAGCCGGGGCCCTGGCCGATCAGGAACGCGCTGATCTGCGGCAGCGTCAGTTTTGCTTTCTTTAAAAGGGTTTCCATGCAGGGGATGAAATTTTCCGCGTGATTGGAAAAGCCTGAAACGGTTTTGGCGTAGACGCGGCCTTTGGAATCCTGGACAGCGAGGCTGAGGACAGGGCTAGAAGTTTCGATCGCCAGGAGTGTTTGCATGAGGTGGCGTATTTTACCCTTTTGGCGGGGGATTTCACCTGATTTTTCGGGCCCCGCCGGCTTTTTAAAGACTTTTTTGAGGACTAATATTTTTGCTTGCTTCAGTCAGGGACCGGGAGCATAATACGACTCCCTGTAGAGCCTGCTCCGATCTCATTGTTTGGCTGCAAAGTTTTCTTTTGACCTGCGCCTGCACGGTCTTCGGCTTACAGACTCTTCAGTATGCTCGCCTCAGCCCATTTTGGCTCGGCACAAAAGACAACTTTTCGCTTCAAAAACTGATATCAGGAACACGCCCTTGGACACCAATCGCTGGCTGGAATTTGTTTCTTCCAAAATTAAATCCGAAATTTCCCTGCAGAACGCCCGCAAAGCCGAGAACTGGGCTGTCGGCCTGCTTGGCTTCCTTTGCCTCAGCTTCGCTTTCAATGCCGTGGGCGGCCGTGAAGCCGGCAGCATGGGCCTCTTCTCCTCAAAAATCCTTTTCCTGACCCTGTTCCTCCTGCTGCTGGCCGAACCGCACGCGCTCATGCTCGACGAGCCTGCCAACGGCCTCGACCCTCAGTCGATCCAGTGGCTGCGCGAGTTCCTCCGCCACTATGCCGCCGAGGGTCGGGCGGTGCTCGTGTCCAGT
>CAZMMY010000219.1:0-4031 GCA_964567495.1 uncultured bacterium | reverse complement strand
CCCGCGACGTGGCCGGCCGCGATCGCCTCAGCCAGGGCTTTTTCTTCCACAATGCCGCCGCGCGCGCAGTTAACGATGCGCACGCCTTTTTTGCAGAGTTTGAGAGTTTCTTCGTTAAGAATGTATTTGGTTTCGGGAGTCAGCGGCGTGTGGACAGTGATGAAATCCACAGACGGCAGGAGCTCCTTAAGCGGCTTGAATTCCGCGCCGAACTGCTTGACCGCTTCCTGCGAAATAAACGGGTCGAACACATTGACGGTCATGCCGAAAGCCTGCGCGCGCTTGGCTACTTCACGGCCGATTCGGCCGAAACCGATCACACCCAGGACCTTGCCGTTCAGCTCGGTGCCGAGGAAATCGTTACGCTTCCATTCCCCGCCTTTGAGCGAAGACGCTGCCTGCGGAATATTACGGGCCAAGGCCATAAGCATCGAAAAAGTATGCTCCGCGGTGGAGATGGTGTTGCCTTCCGGGGTGTTCATGACCACAATACCGCGCTTGGTTGCGGCTTCTACGTCCACGTTGTCCACGCCCACGCCCGCGCGGCCGATAACGCGCAGCTTGTGCGCGGCTTCGATCAGGTCTCTGGTCAGGCGCGTACCGCTGCGAATGATGATGGCGTCGAATTCACCGATGATCTTTTTCAGCTCTTCGGGAGGAAGGCCTGTCTTTTCAACGACCTCGATGGCAGGGTCGCGCTTCAGTTCGGCCATGCCGGCCACACTCAGCTTGTCGGATACCAGGATTTTCACGGTGTTCTTGGAAGTTTTCACGGAAGATTTACTCTGGAGTTCAGCGTTCATTTTAAGATTGTTTCCTTCGGCTACCGGGCAACCGGCTGCTTTGCTTTCAATTCCTGGAGGGTTTCGTCAAGAATCTTGATCCCCTCGATCAAATCCTGTTTCGTAATGGAACCCATGTGCGCAATGCGGACGACCTTGCCCTTGATTTCGCCCTGGCCGCCGGCCATGGTGACGCCTTTTTCATCGCGCATGATGGTCACGAGCTTTTCGCCATCGATGCCTGCAGGCACGACCGCGGCAGTGCAGGTGGAGCTCGGAGCTTTGGAGAAAATTTCAAGGCCCAGGTTCTTCAGCTGCTGGCGGGTAAATTCGCCAAGCTCGGCCGCGCGCTTGAACACATTGTCCAGGCCTTCCTTCTCGATCTGGTCGAGCGCTTTTTCAAGGCCGATGACCAGCCCGATGGCCGGAGTAAACGGGGTGTCCCAGTCCTTCAGCGCCTTTTCGAAAAGCTGGAGGCTCAGGTAAAAGCGCGGAAGATTCGCGGTTTCAGAACGTTTTTTCGCTTTCGGGCTGACCGAAAGAAAGCCAAGGCCCGGAGGAAGCATCATGGCTTTCTGGGAACCGGAAACGGCGAGATCGATATGCCAATTGTCGGTTTCCATGCGGTCCGCACCGAGGCCCGAAATAGCGTCGACGATCAGGAGCGCGTCCGTTTTGGAAACGATATCGCCGATGGCCTTGATGGGCTGAAGCACCGCCGTCGAAGTTTCGCAAAGCTCGACGCACACGGATTTGATGTTCGGGTTTTTCTTCAGCGCTTCTTCGATTTCCTTCGGGTTGACCGCTTCACCATACTTGTTCTTGATGACAACAGGCTTGAGGCCGAAAGCTTTGCCGATGTCCGTCCAGCGCTCGCCAAACTTGCCGCCGTCCACCACAAGGATCTCATCGCCGGTCGAATGGAAGTTCACAATCGCGGCTTCCATGGCCGAGGTCCCGGAACCGGTTATGGTGTAGACCGGGTTCTGGGTCATGAAGACTTTCTTGATGCGTTCGGAAACGCCCTGGAAAATCCTGCGGTACTGAGGAGTACGGTGGTGGATGATGGGTTCGGCAAGGGCCTGGCGCACCGTCTCGGGAACCGGGATGGGGCCGGGGGTCAGGAGGATATTTTTTTTAGTCATCGGTAAAACCTTTTTGTCTGATTGTTCTGTGTACGATTACTTTTTGTGGCTGTCCGGTTTCGAAACAATTACTTCGTCGACAAGGCCGTACGCGCGGGACTCTTCCGCGGAGAGGAAATAGTCGCGGTCCGTGTCTTTTTCGATTTTTTCCAGCGGCTGGCCCGTGTGTTTCGCCAGTGCGCGGTTCAGCTGGTCTTTCAGCTTCAGGATTTCCTTGGCCTGAATATGAATGTCGGAAGCCGTCCCCTGCGCGCCGCCCCACGGCTGGTGAATCATGACGCGGGCGTTCGGCAGGCAATAGCGCTTGCCCTTGGTGCCGGCGGCAAGGAGGAAAGCTCCCATGCTGGCGGCCTGGCCCAGGCAGTACGTCGAAACATCGCACTTCACGAACTGCATGGTGTCGTAAATCGCAAGACCGGCCGTAACGGAACCGCCCGGAGAATTGATATAAACGTTGATGTCCTTGGTGGGCTCTTCCATATGAAGGAAAAGCATCTGCGCAATGATCAGGTTGGCGATCGTATCGTCAATGGGGGTGCCGATGAACACGATGCGGTCTTTGAGAAGGCGCGAATAAATGTCGTAGGAACGTTCGCCGCGTCCGGTTTGCTCGATGACCATGGGAACCAGATAACCGCTCATATCAACCCCCTGTCTTAGTGCTGCTCTGTTGTGCTACTCGGTTTTGGCGCTGCGTTTCAGAAATTCGATCGTCTTTTCATTGCGGATCTGTTCACGAAGAACGTCCTGCGCTTCTTCGTTCGACGCGTAGTATTTCTCCACCACCGTCAGAGGCTGGCGGGCCTGCGCCGCAATGACTTCATAACGGGCTTTCACGTCTTCGTCCGCCACTTCTATTTTCTCACGGTCGGCAATTTCGTCGAGGAGAAAAGCCACATGGACCTGGCGGCGGGCTTCGGCTGCAAGTTCCTTGCGCAGGTCGTCGCGCATCTGCTTGTGTTCCTGCTCGGCCTTGGCCGGATCGTCGTCATGGTGGTGGTGATGGCTGCGGTGCTTGTGCTCGAAGGCTTCCTCAACCAAATGCTGCAGGCGGCGTTCGACCACGCCGTCCGGCAGGTCAAGCTTGTTGTTCTTGACCAGCTCGTCAAGAAGGGCTTTCTCGAATTTCACTTCAATTTCGCGGTCGATGTTGGCCTGAAGGTCCTGCTCGACCTTGGCCCGAAGCTCGGCAAGCGTCTGGAACTCTCCTGCATCTTTGGCCATTTCGTCGTTCAGCTCGGGGAGAACTTTCTCCTTCAGCTCTTTCACCTTAACGGCAAACACGGCTTCCTTGCCGGCAAGCTCGGCGCGCGCCATTTTTTCGGGGAAGGTCGTACGGAGCTCCTTTTCCTCGCCCGCTTTCACGCCGACCAGCTGGGTGGAGAAACCTTTCAGGAATTCTTCTTCCGTGATTTCGAACCAGTCGTCCTGGCGTTTTTCAATTTCCTTGCCCTCAACGGTGCAGACGTAATCAGCAATCACGAAATCGCCTTTCTGAGCGGCGCGGTTCTCGACGGCCTTGAACTGTGCCAGGGATTCGCGCACACGGGTCAGGGCTTTTTCGATTTCAGACTTGTCCAGCTGCTTCTTTTCTTTTTTGACCGAAAGGCCGGCAACCTTGCCCAGCTTGATCTTGGGGCGGGTCTCAATCTTGGCTTCGTAGGAAAGCTTGTCGTCCTCGAAAACAACTTTTTCGATTTCGGGATAACCGAGCGGCTGAAGCGATTTTTCTCGGAGCGCGCTGCGGTAAGAATCGGAGATGAGATTTTTCAGGACCGCTTCGCGCGCCTGGCTGGAATAGTGGAGCTGCAGCACATTGCGGGGCGCCTTACCCGGGCGGAAACCCGGCACTTTGGCTTCGGCCGAGATGGCCTTGTAGTAATCGTCAAATTCCTTGGTGACGATGTCCTGGGGCACTTCGATTTTCAAAACTTTTTCGCAATTCTTTCCGTCCTGGACTGAGATCTTCAATTTCGCGGTCTCTCTTTCAGAATAAATTTTATGCCGGGGAATTTTGATGGCCTGGCAAGAAAAAACGAAGCGAGTGGCCGAGATTCTTTAATCCCGGCAGGCTCGGCGGAGCTTGTTGCTCCGCTCTTCGCAC
>CAZMMY010000218.1:0-4031 GCA_964567495.1 uncultured bacterium | reverse complement strand
GTCTTAGAGCCGGAACTTGCCGCTGCGCCTGCGGCGCAGTTCGCGCAGGGTCGCCAGGCAGCCCAGCGCTTCACCCAGGTCGTTGACCAGCGTGCGGACGTAAGTCCCTTTGGAAACGGCGCTGGAAAAATAAACGAGATTCCCTTCTTTTTTCTCGATGACAAATTCATGGACCGTAACTTCACGGCCTTCGCGGGGCACTTCGACGCCTCGGCGCGCGAGTTCATACAGTCTGACGCCCTTGTGCTTAAGAGCGGAAACCATCGGGGGTACCTGGGTGATTACGCCGGTAAACTGTTCAGCCGCTTTTTTGCGGAGGTCTTCGATGGTAATGTTCTCGGCGGAAGCTGTGGCAATCACCTTGCCCTGTTTGTCATGCGAATCCGTCTTGATGCCCAGCTCCATAACGCCGTAATATTCCTTTTCGCTGGCGCTGAGCTGCATGGAATGTTTGGTCGCGCTTCCGATCAGGATCACCAGCAGGCCGGTCGCAAGCGGATCGAGCGTGCCCGCATGGCCGACTTTTTTAAAGCGGAAACGACCGCGGATAAATGCGCAGACGTCATGCGAGGTCCAGTCCTGGGGTTTGTCGACGCAAAGAATCCCTTCGGAAAGACTCATAAACGTTTCAACTCCTCGCGCACGCGCACAAGAATCTGCTCGACTGCTTCTTCGGTCGTAGAATTGAAAACGCAGCCGGAGGCTTTTTTATGGCCGCCGCCCTTGAAATGGGTCGCGATTTTGTTGGCGTCGTACGGGTCCTTGGAGCGGAATGAAACGCGGACCTTGCCGTGTTCGGGCATATCGCTGACAAAAAACGCGATCTTGACCTCGCGCAGGTATTTAAGGAAATCGATGAAGCCTTCGGTGTCCTCGTAGGTTGCCCCCGACTCGTTCAGGTCTTCGCGTTTCATCGCGACCCACGCGATCTTGCCGCCAGCCTCGGTTCTGACACGGCCGAGCAGGCGGCTGTAGAGATTGATCTTGTTCAAAGAATAAGTCGCATACAGGTCTTCATTGATCTTTTCGATATCGATGCCCTTCTTGATGAATTCTGCGGCCATGAGGTGGCTCTTGACCGTGGTGCTTTCATATTTGAAGGAGCCGGTGTCGGTCGAAAGCGCGACGTAAAGGTGCGAAGCCTCTTCGCGGGTGATGGGCATTTTCATGCCTTTAAAAATATCGTAAACGACCTCGCCGCTGGCCGCGGCCCTTGGCTCCACGTAATTGAACTTGCCGAAATATTCGTTACTGACATGGTGGTCGATATTGAAAATTGCGGTGTCTTCCGTAATGATCTCGCGGACGCGGCCTATGCGCGCCAAAGTCGGGCAGTCGCAGATCACAAGCGCCTGATAGCCCTTGCCGCTTTTGCCGTTCTTCTTGAAATCGCTGACTGGATTCCAGCGCTTGGAAGGCAGGCAGAAAAGCCTTTCCGGAAAAACGTCATCGGCCACGATCACGGTTTTCTTGCCCAGGCGGCGGAGCATCGAATCCATGGCCAGCACACTGCCGATCGCGTCGCCTTCCGGCGTAACATGGCAGGTCAGCATGAAACGGTCGTACTTTTTTAAAGCACGGCAGAATTCGGCCAGACTATGAGAGCGTTTGTTTTTAACGGATTTTGCCATTTCGGCTTAGATTATCCTTCTTGCTGAATTTGCCTGAGGACCTTGTCGACTTCCAGCCCTTTATCCAACGACTCATCCAGGCGAAAAGTTAAGCGGGGGGTGTAACGGAGTTTCAGGGCCGTTCCGATTTCCTTCTGCAGGAAACCCGCGGCCTTCTCAAGCGCGATCTGGGAGCCTTTCTTGGCATTCTGATCGCCCAGCACGCTGTAAAAAACCGCGGCAGACTTCAGGTCGGGCGTTACGTCGACGTGGGTCACGGTCACAAAGCCGAGGCGGGGATCCTTGACACGGTGGAGAATGAGCTGGCTTAACTCCATCTGGATCAAATGCCCGACACGGTCAATACGCTTGCCCTGCACGAAACACCTCGATATAAAATATTTTTCCGGCCAGCGTTACTGCAGCTTGGTTGCGATCTTGTCCACGCGGTAGGACTCGATCTGGTCCCCTTCGCGCAAATCGTCGAAACCTTCGACCGAAAGGCCGCATTCATAGCCGGTCGCGACTTCGCGGACATCGTCCTTAAAGCGCTTGAGCGAGGAAAGCTTGCCTTCGAAAACCACCACGCTGCCGCGGAGTACACGCACCTTGTGGCTGCGCGCGATCTTGCCCTTGAGGACGGCCGCGCCCGCGACGGTGCCGACCCTGGAAATCTTGAAGACTTTGCGGACGGCGACCCGGCTCTCAATCACTTCTTTGTATGTGGGTTCGAGCAGGCCTTCGAGCGCCTTGCGCACATCTTCGACCGCTTCGTAAATGATGTTGTAGAACCGGACGTCCACGCCCTCGTTATCGCAGATTTCCTGCGCTTTGGGTTCGGGCTTCACGTGGAAACCCAGAATAATGGCGTCAGAAGCCGCGGCCAGCACGACGTCGGATTCATTAATACCGCCCACGCCGCCGTGAATGACACGCACGCGGCACTGGTCGTTGGAAAGCTTTTCAAGCGACTGAGTCAGCGCTTCGGTAGAGCCCTGCACGTCCGCCTTGATGATGATCTTGAGTTCCTTGAAATTGCCTTTGGAAATTTTTTCGTACAGGCCTTCCAGCGAAAGGTGGCGCGGCGCGCCCAGGGCCTGGCGTTCTTTCTGCTCCTGCACGCGCTTATCAGTGATCAGGCGCGCGGCTTTTTCGTCGTCGACCGCAAAGAAATGCTCGCCTGCTTCGGGAACGCCGTTCAGGCCGCTGACTTCGACCGCGTAAGACGGGCCGGCTTCCTTGACTGTCTTGCCTTTATCGTTGCGCATCGCGCGGACGCGGCCCATGAAAGAACCGCAGACGACGATGTCGCCCTGCTTCAGCGTGCCCTTTTGGATAATCACAGTCACAACCGGGCCGCTGCCTTTGGAAAGGTGGCCTTCAATTACCGTTCCTACCGCATGGCGGTTCGGGTTGGCCTTGAGCTCCAGGATTTCGGCTTCGAGCAGGAGCATTTCGAGAAGCTTGTCGATACCATCGCCGGTCTTGGCAGAAACTTTGACGCAGATGGTTTTGCCGCCCCATTCTTCGGGCATCATGTCCAGTTTCTGCAGGCCGGTCATGACGCGCTGGGGATTGGCCGCCGGGAGGTCGGACTTGTTGATCGCGACCACAATCGGGCAGCCGGCTTCTTTGGCATGGTTGATGGCTTCGACTGTCTGCGGCATAACGCCGTCGTCGGCGGCCACGACTAGGACGACCACGTCGGTCACGTTGGCGCCGCGCGCGCGCATCGAGGTGAACGCTTCGTGGCCCGGGGTGTCCAGAAACGTCACATGGCCCCTGCCCGGAATGTCGACGCCGTAAGCACCGATATGCTGTGTAATGAAACCTTTTTCAGTCGCGGCCACTTTGGTCTTGCGTATGGCGTCGAGCAGGGACGTTTTGCCATGGTCGACATGGCCCATCATGGTTACAACCGGCGGACGCGGAGTAAGGTTCTTGTCTTCTTCCTTATCCTGCAGGATAGTCTCGACTTCGTCAGCCGCGGCAATGATGTTGACCCCCATCTTGGCGCCAAGCGCGAGAACGATCTCTTCGTTCAGGAGCTGGTTGACGTTGGCAAAAATGCCCATGCCCATTAAATTTTTGATCAGGTCGGGAATGCGGACCTTGAGTTTTTCGGCCAGCGAACCCACGTTGATCGGGAAATGGATTTCAATTTCCTGCGGAACCGCCGGCTGGGCCGGCGCCGAAGGACGCGAAGAATACTGAGGCGGCTGCGGAGCGGGCGCCGGTTTCGCAGCAGGCTGCGCGGAAACAGGAGCAGGAGCTGAAACAGGTTTCGCAGCCGGGGCCGGAGCCGCAGATACAGGCTTTGTCGCTGGAGCAGGAGCCGCCGGGGCTGCGGGTTTGGACACAGGCGCTTTCTCTTTAACGGCCGGCTTTTCCACGACAGCAACCGGAGAATCTTTTTTAACA
>CAZMMY010000217.1:0-4037 GCA_964567495.1 uncultured bacterium | reverse complement strand
GACGACCAGGTCGACTTTGGGAATGGCGCCGTCTTTATGCCATACAAATTCGACGGGAATTTTCATGACATCGCGCAGGACATGGAAACAATCCGTGTCGCAATTCGAACCCGGAAAAACGATGACCGCGGCCTTCACGAAAAACTCTCCCTTGTCACTCTAAATGACGGTGTTTGAGGCAGTTACAACGAGGCGGGAAACAGCCCTTTTCACTGCACGGCTTATTCTACCGATACGGCCCTAATGAATCAAGCTTCCTGAAGCTGGAAGGTGTAGTCCTCGATCACAGGGTTGGTCAGCAACTTGTCGCACATGGCCTTGACGCTGGCTTCCGCGGCTTTGCGATCGCTGGCGTCAAGGCTGAGTTCGAAAAACTTTCCGACGCGCAGGCTCTTGGCCTCCTTGAACCCCATGGCGTCCAGTGCGTGGAGCACGGTCTGTCCCTGGGGGTCGAGCACGGATTTCCTGAGCGTTACGTTAACGGTGGCTTTAAACATCATGCAAGCTCCTTTCCGGTCAGCTTTTTATAAGCGTCACGGTAGGCCTGGCTGGTTTTTTCCACCACTTCCTCGGGAAGACTGGGCGCAGGCGGCTGCTGGTTCCACTTAATGTCGAGAAGGTAGTTGCGCACAATCTGCTTGTCGAAGCTGGGCTGGTCGTGGCCGGGCTCATACTGGGCCGCGGGCCAGAAGCGAGAGCTATCCGGCGTAAGCACTTCATCGATCAGGATGAGGTCGTCGCCCCACAGGCCGAATTCGAACTTGGTGTCTGCGATCAGAATCCCCTTCTGCGCGGCATAATCGCGGCCTTTTTCGTAAATCATAATCGATAGGTCGCGCGCGCGTTCAGCGATGTTTTTGCCGACGCGTTCGCAGGCCTGTTCAAAATTGATGTTGATGTCGTGGCCCGAAGCCTCCTTGGTCGCCGGTGTGAAAATCGGCTTCTCAAGCTTGTCGCACTGGCGAAGGCCCTTCGGCAGGACATGCCCGCAGACCGCTCCGGTTTTCTGGTAGTCCTTCCAGCCCGAGCCGGTCACATAACCGCGCACGACGCATTCAATCGTCAGCGGCTGACAGCGCTTGACCAGCATGCTGCGGCCTTCAAGCTGCGGGCCGAATTTGGAAACGACGTCCGCCGGAAGCCCCATCCTGGCAATCTCGGTCGTGATCAGGTGGTGCTTGAGCTGGCCGGAGAAATGGCTGAACCAGAACGCGGAAATCTGCGTCAGGACCGCGCCCTTATATGGGATCGGGTTCGGCAGCACCACGTCGAACGCGCTCAGGCGGTCGCTGGTCACGATCAGGAGCTTGTCGTCGCCGACGGCATAGATGTCGCGTACTTTACCGCGGCCGATCAGGGGAAGCGGAAGGTTGGTTTTTTCAACGGTCACGGGATTGGTTTTCACAGTCATTCGGTCTCCTGAGGTGTAGGCTACGCCTTGATCCCTACTCGTTTGAAAATCTTGTCTACGTTTTTCACGTGATAATCGTAATCAAACACTTCCTTGATCTCGCGGTCGGAAAGGTGCTTCCTGATCTCGGAATCCTTGAGCACGACGTCCTTAAGCTGAACGCCGCCGCTTTCCCAGATCTTTTTCGCAGCGTCCTGCACCATCTTGTATGCGTCTTCGCGGGTCAGGTCTTTCTGCACCAGGCGCAGCAGAAGGCCCTGCGAGAAAACCATGCCGCGGCTCTTTTCCAGGTTCAGCTTCATATTGTCTTTCATCACGACAAGGTTCTTGATGACGCTCTGCATGCAGCCGAGCATGTAATCAAGAAGGATCGTACTGTCCGGGAAAATCACGCGCTCAACCGAAGAGTGCGTGATGTCGCGTTCGTGCCAGAGAGCGATATTTTCCATGGCGGCGAGAGCGTTGCCGCGAAGAATGCGCGAAAGGCCGGCCACGCGTTCGCAGGTAATCGGGTTGCGCTTGTGCGGCATGGCGGACGAGCCCTTCTGCCCTTCCCCGAACGATTCCTGGACTTCGAGAGTTTCAGTCTTCTGCAGGCCGCGGATTTCGGTCGCAAGCTGTTCGAGCGAACCGCCGATAATGGCAAGCGTAGTCAGGTATTCCGCGTGGCGGTCGCGCTGGACCACCTGTGTGGAAATCGGATCGGCTTTGAGGCCGAGCTTTTTGCAGACGTATTCCTCGATCTTCGGGTCCACATTGGCGAACGTGCCGACCGCACCCGAAATCTTGCCGTGGCAGATGTTTTCGTAGGCGGCTTCGAGACGCTTCAGGTTGCGTTTGAACTCCTCGTAAAAAAGCGCCATCTTGAGGCCGAAGGTGATGGGTTCAGCATGCACGCCATGGCTGCGGCCGACCATAATGGTCATCTTGTGTTCCGCAGCCTTGTCGTGCAGGATGGCAATCAGCTTCTTCAGCTCGCGCAGAAGGATTTCCGTCGCGTCCTTGATCTGGAGCGCAAGCGCGGTGTCGAGAATGTCGGAGGAAGTCAGGCCATAATGGACGTAGCGGCCGTCCGGGCCGACATGCTCGGCAAGATTGGTCAGAAATGCAATCACGTCGTGCTGCACGACTTTTTCGATTTCGCGGATGCGCTCGATATCAAAACCGGCGCGCTTTTTTACTTTTGCGGGGATGTTCTTGGGAATGACGCCATAGTGGGCCAGCGCGTCAAGCGCGGCAAGTTCAACGTCGAGCCACTTCTGAACCTTGTTCTGTTCCGTCCAGATCGCGCCAATTTCTTTGCGGGTATAACGGGAAATCATAAGACCTCTTGTATCTGGTAGCGCTAACGGGATTTAAACCCGTGTCTTCACCGTGAGAGGGTGACGTCCTAGATCGGGCTAGACGATAGCGCCATGACTGTTTAGCTCTTACGGAATAATGACTTGCGACAAATCAGGCTTCCCCGGCAAACATCTGCCGGGGAAGCTGAATTATAGGAAGAAACTGGGAAGCTGTAAACCTAAAAGAAGGTCGGTGCGGGGCCTATTTACTGTGCTCGTTCTTGATGTAGGCGGCCAGGGCCTTCATCTCTTCACTGTCCGCGGCGAGGGCAGCGCCTTTGGACTTGGTCGTAAGGTATTTATTAATGACTGAGGGCAGCTTTTCCCCCACTTTATCGACGTCAGACTTTTTGATGGCCTTGTCGCCTTTATGGCAAAGGATACAGGCAAACTTGACCTTAAGGCCTTCCTTATTGTTGAAAAGGTCGCGGCCCTTGGCGATAAGCTCGGGCGAAGCTTCGCCTTCGGCGAAAAGCGGCGCGGCAAAAAGCGTGATGGCCAACGTCAGAAGAGCGGCCGTTTTAAAACGTTTCATTTTTTTAGTTTCCTTTCTTTTAATCAGGCCCATTTGACCTTTGTTTTAAGAGTAATCAGATTGGCGTTGTAATCGCTCAGCTCCGAGCGGTCGTCGCCCGTATAATGGAAAAAGCTGTAGTCCGTACGAAGAGAAACCGTTTCGCTGAGCTTCCAGTCAACCCCGAAGGTCGCGTCGAGCTGATTGTAGCCGACGCCCACCGGCAGGCCCGTCGCGGTGAAGTCCTCAAAATTATCCGTAATCGTGTATTCAAGGCTGTGCAGGAAAGTCACGCGCTCATTCAAAAGATATTCCAGGCTGAGGAACCAGCTGAAAATATTGGCCTGATACCGGGGCAAGCTACCCTGCCCCGGGCGTTCCCGGGCAACCTGGTTCTCAATCCACGCATACTGCGGGGAAAATCCGCCGACGACAAGGATGTCATGCCGAGGCTGGACAGACGTGTCAAAAGTAAAAATATGTGTGTTCATTTCGGTTTCGACTTCCTCGAGGTCTTCTGCGACGCGCCGCTGGCCGATCATCGAGCAGGTTTATGCGGGGCCGCAGTCGGCATACGTTCCCAAGGAGTGGGGCTTGCAACTGGGGCCAAGGCAGCTGGCGGAACTGGGATTTGTCGTCGTGCAGATCGACGGCATGGGTACGTCGCACCGCAGCAAGGCGTTCCATGATGTGTCTTACCGGAATCTGGGAGACGCCGGCTTTCCCGATCGGATCGCCTGGATTCGCGCCTTGGCCACCCGCTACCCGG
>CAZMMY010000216.1:0-4047 GCA_964567495.1 uncultured bacterium | reverse complement strand
AAACCAAATTCCAGACTTCGCTCGAATACCGACGCGACCAGGACACCCCGCGTATGGCCCAGTGGGTCAGCCGCAATTTTGTGGAATATAAGTGGACCAAGGACCTGAGCGTGCTCAGCAAACTCAATTATGGCGATTCGCAGTTCCTGAACCCTGACGACACCACCGCTCATTTCACAGAGTTCAGCTCCGGCCTGGCCTACCGGCCGGTGGACAACGACAAGTTCAATGCGCTGACCCGCTACACCTATCTGCAGGACATTGCCAATGACGCCCAGTTTTATAACGGCATTTACTCGGGCGCCGAGGTGGACGAAACCGCGCATATTATCGCCATCGACATGGCCTACGAACTGCACCGCTACCTCGGGGTGGTCGAAAAGCTGGCGTTCAAGCGGGCCATCCTCCAGAGCAATGCTACGGACGAAATCGTTCTGAACACTTTCCTGTGGGTCAACCGCCTGAATTTTCATGTGACCAAGAAGTGGGATGTGGCCCTGGAATACCGCGCGCTATGGCAATTTGACGCAGCCCAGACGCTTAAGCACGGCACCCTGGCCGAGATCGACAGGGAGCTTTATGATTATGTGCGTATCGGGGTAGGTTATAATTTTACGGATTTTGACGATGATATACGTAAGAGCAATGACATCAACAGCCACGGTCCGTTCATGCGGTTGACCGGAAAATTCTAAGGGAGAGCGTGACATGAAAAAAGCATTTGTCTGGATGATTCTCGGGATGAGCCTCGTGGGGACCTTCGGCTGTAACGTGCTGCAGAAAAATCCCGTTTATCCTACCCATGACGAAGTGCTGATTTTCAACCTGACCTATGACTTGACCTATCTTCGCGTGCTTGAGGCCGTGGACAATGTCGAGGGCTGGGACCTTGAAGAAACAGACAAGGAAAAGGGCGTGATCCGTGTCCGTAATATGAATTTCAGCCGCCTAGACGACGCCGATACCGTGCTCCTGACCTTCCTGATTAAATACATGGATAACAAGCACACCTCCGTTCAGCTGGCGCCGGAATCCTGGAACACCCAGGGTGCGGGTGAGCTGCTTAAGAGGATCGAACAGTATTTGACAGTCGAGCTGAACAAGCCTTAAAATCTTTCCGGAAGTTTAGTTCTTTCGTTTTCTCTTTCAGGGCCCCCCATATTTATGGACGCTATCATCCTCCAGGGTGTCAAAACCCATAATCTGAAGAATTTCGACCTGGTTCTTCCGCACCGGAAGCTCTATGTCATGACCGGGGTTTCAGGCTCAGGGAAATCATCTCTGGCCTTCGACACGCTTTACGCGGAAGGCCAGCGCCGCTATGTAGAGTCGCTGTCTTCTTACGCCCGCCAGTTTCTTGAGCGCATGGAAAAGCCCGACGCCGACATGGTCGCGGGCATTCCTCCGGCCATTGCGATTGAGGCCAAGAATGTCATCACGAATGCCCGCTCCACCGTGGGCACGCAGACAGAGATCAACGATTACCTCCGCGTTTTTTACGCGCGTGTGGGGAAAACCATATGCCCGGATTGCGGCATCGAGGCGTCGACCAGCGACCCTGAAAAAGCCGCAAATTTCCTCCTGGGCCAGGGGCTCAAAACCGCCTGGGTCCTTTACAGTGTGCCGCTGGGGGATAAGCCCAAAGCGGCCCTTGAAGCTTTCCTTCCGGAGCTGCAGAAACAGGGGTTTTCGGAATTTTTCCTGGACGGCAGGCTCGTCAGCCTGGACCAGATCCTGAAAAAGAAGCTGGGCAGTACGCTCCAGGTTGTGGTCGACCAGGTGCCGCTGGAAAGCAGGAACCGCAAGCGTCTGGTCGAGTCGCTCGAGCAGGCTTACAAGTTCGGCAAGGGCAAAGTCCAGGCCTATGCCGGCACCAAACTTTTTGAGTTCGCGGAAGGGCTGCGCTGCTTTTCGTGCGGCAGAAATTTCAAGGAGCCTGTTCCGAACCTTTTCTCTTTTAATAGCCCGCTCGGCGCGTGCACGGCCTGCCAGGGGTTCGGGCGTATCATCGCCATCGACTGGAACCTGGTCGTGCCGGATGAAAATAAAACGATCGCCGAAGGCGCCATCGAGCCCTGGACCAAGCCGAGCTCCGCTAAGGAATTCCGCGAGCTTAAGCAGTTCTGCAAAGATAAAAAAATTCCACTCGATAAATGCTGGAAAGACCTGAGTAAAGAGCACCGGCAATGGGTGCTGAGCGGCTACAGGGGCCAGTCATGGTTCGACAATGAAAGCGGCTACTTCAGCGTTAAAGACTTCTTCAAGTATCTCGAGAGCAAGACGTACAAAATGCATGTCCGCATTTTCCTGGCCAAGTACCGCTCCTTTGAGCCGTGCCCGGAATGCATGGAAACCCGCCTGAAACCCGAGGCGCTGTGGGTCAAGGTCCTTGGGCTTAGCATCCACGATTTGCAGGGTTTCAGCCTGGAAAAGCTGATGAAGCTTTTCGACGGCATGAAGCTTTCCGAACACGAGAAGGAAAAGGCCGAGCCGGTTTATCTCGAAATTACGCGCCGTGTCCGCTTCCTGAATGACGTGGGGCTGGGCTACCTCAATCTCTCGCGCCTGTCGCGCACGCTTTCGGGCGGGGAAGTCCAGCGCATCCATCTCGCGACCTCTCTGGGCTCCGCGCTGGTTGATACGCTTTATGTTCTGGACGAGCCCAGCGTCGGCTTGCACGAGCGCGACAACCGCCTTCTGATCAATCTTCTGCACCGGCTGAAATCGCTCGGCAATACCGTGGCCGTGGTGGAGCACGACCGGGCGTTTATCGAAGCCGCGGATGAGGTCATCGACATGGGCCCGACCGGCGGCGAGAATGGGGGCCGCGTCATGTTTCAGGGGCCGGTCGACAAGCTCAAAAAATTTTCCGGTTCTCTGACAGGGCAATATCTTTCCGGAGAACTGCAGGTCAAACGCCGTTTCAAACAGTCCCTGCTGAAACCTTCGCACTGGATCAGGATCCGCGGCGCCGCCGAGCATAACCTGAAAAGCGTCGACGTGGACATTCCTCTCCAGTCTTTTGTAGTCATTACCGGCGTTTCCGGTTCGGGCAAAAGCACGCTGCTTTATGACGTTCTGCATAAGCATTATCTGCGCTTCCGCGGCCGCCCGGTGCAGGATATGGGCGCCGCTAAAAGCGTCAAAGGCTTCGAGCATATCGACGAGCTGGTTCTGGTGGACCAGTCGCCCATCGGCCGCACGCCGCGGTCCAACCCGGTGACTTATCTCAGCGCATTCGACGACATCCGAAAACTTTTCGCGGCGACAGAGAAGGCTCGCCGCGAAGGTTTCTTTCAACGTCGACGGCGGCCGCTGCGACGCCTGCAAGGGTGATGGACGAATCAAGGTTGAAATGCACTTCCTGGCCGACGTGTTCATGACCTGCGAGGCCTGCAAGGGCAAGCGTTTCAAGGATGAGGTTCTCGAAGTTTATTACAACGGCAAGAACGTCGACGACGTACTCGCGATGAGCGTAGATGAAGCCGTGCAGTTTTTCCCGCGGGAAAGAAACCTTTTGGAAAAATTCGGCATTCTGCAAAAGGTCGGGCTCGGCTATCTGCGCCTGGGGCAGTCTGCGACCACACTTTCAGGCGGTGAGGCCCAGCGCATGAAGCTTGCTTATGAAATGTCTGAAAAAAAGACCGGCCGCACGCTCTATCTTTTTGACGAACCGACCACCGGCCTGCATTATCACGATATCCATTATTTGATGGAGGCGTTTGAGGAACTGCTGGCCCGCGGTCATTCGCTGGTGGTGATCGAGCACAACATGGAGGTGATTCGTTCAGCGGATTACGCCGTGGATCTGGGCCCCGAAGGTGGAGAAGGGTGCGGGCGCCTTGTCTATGCCGGGTCGCTTCAGGGGTTGACTGAAAGCCCTAACTCACATACTGGCCTTTACTTACGAAAACACTGGGAAACGGCCGGCAGGGCCTGATCCTATTTGCTATTCCCCCCAGCCGCGTGTATTCTTTTTTTCAGACATTTTTAACCAACCCGGGCCGTCTAAATGATATGAAAAAATCGCATTTATCACCCTTTCAG
>CAZMMY010000215.1:0-4051 GCA_964567495.1 uncultured bacterium | reverse complement strand
GGGCGCCGTCCACCATTTCAATATAGCTCGGAGCCTTGTAATAAGAATGGTTGGCCTGCACTCCAAATTCATGAAGCGACGGCGCGGACACAGTATCAATGCCGCTCATATCATCTTTTAGCCTGAATTCCACGATCTGGGCGCGCTCGTCTCCGTCTGCGTTAGGGCCCAGTCCGGGAATCAGTGAATAATTAATACCATACAGAAAAAGGGTGTCGTCCAGCACGCCCACGCGCGTAAGCGCAAGGTCCTCGGCCCGGTAACCATTCGGCAGGCTGTCAAAACGGTGGGTGGAAAGATGCTGCCCGGAAATATCATAAATAAAAACGAAGTATTCGCTGCTCTCACCGGCCCCGAGCCCCTGGCTCGCGCCGAAGAAAGCGAGATTGCCATTGCTCATGACCGCCATGCTCGAAGGCTGCAGGCCGGCCGCGAGAAATTCCGCATTACTTATGTTGACCACAATGCGCTGGCCGGTGTCCGCGTCATAAATATCTACATGCGGGCCGCCCGCGAGCGTGCCGCCGCCTTCGCTCCAGCCGCTCATGATCGCGGCGTAACGAGCATTGGGTGACTTGGAGAAATATCCGGGCTGGCCCAACAGGTTGGCGCGATTAATGATGTTGTCAATGTAGGCGATGTTGTCGATATCGAAAAGGCCCAGCGCCGGCTGATCCGGGAAAAGGTTGCCGTTCGTAAACATATCTGCCATGGGCTGTCCGAGCACATAAATATCTTTGTCCGCAAGGCCGCGCAGCGAGAAGATCGTTCCGTTAACCGGGCCGGGCGCCGGCACTACTTTCATTC
The DNA here is from genome assembly GCA_964567495.1 of uncultured bacterium. GTDB lineage: Bacteria > Omnitrophota > Omnitrophia > Omnitrophales > Aquincolibacteriaceae > CAYLPP01. The sequence continues at coordinate 3,244 of CAZMMY010000215.1, read as the reverse complement.
CGCGCCAGACCGGACCCTCGACAGGAGGCGCACCAGGATCAACAGGGTCCACGGGAGGTACGGGCGGCAGCGGAGGTGGCGGCATCGTAGGCGGAGCGCCCGTGGGCGGCGGATTGACCGGAACAGAGCCCTGTCCCATGACAAACGTTCCGCTGAAGCTTCCCGCGTGGCTGGTATCGCCGATTTCATTGCCATGCTCATCTACATAATCCAGATAAAACGTGAAAGCTTCTCCATTTACGAAATCAAGTTCATCACGGACGGTAAGAAGATTCGGATAGTCCCCCGAGCCCAGAGCCAGCTCCATCTCGCCTGCAACGAGAACCTCGCTGACCGGCGCGCCGGCCCGAGTGATCCGGATAAGCGCCTTCAGCCGTCCGGAGTAATACAGATTGGACTGCGGCGTGCGAATGTCAAATTGCACCTGCCCTTCCTGGGAAGCGTCCACATCCGGCACAGATCCCACATAAAGCCCAGGGCCGTCGATCATAAAACTGGGAATTTTGTGCGGGCCGCCTGACATATATTCGCCAGTTACCGGGTCGATGAAATTAATCAGGCCATGCATTTCCTTCCAAGAGATGAAATCGATATCGTTCTCAAGGGTAAACGAAATAATGCCGCCGACCCCGTTCATGTCGGCGATCTTCGACGAGACGATATCAGCCCCTCTGTAAATGTCGACCCGCACCTTGTAATTACCGACCGGCGCAAAAAGCGGGATGGCGCCCTGCGTCGCGTCGATCGAAAAACTGACGTCCACCTGCCCCGTCTTTGCGTTTACTACAATGGGGCTGTAAATGAGCGGATTAAAACGCATGCCCAGGCTGGCATTCTCGCCGGCAGGACCCGCCGACACTGTACCGGTGACGGTTTCGCCGATAATGTTGCCGCCTTTGACAATCGTGACTTCGTACTCCAGAGCATCGCCTTCATGGATAATTTCAGAATAATAAACGGGTTCCCGCACAGCGCCCGCGTCAATAAGCTGGACGATTTTGGAACCAATGATCTGCCCGTTATGGCGAACCTTGAGGACCGCCTCGACCGGGTTTGCGTTAAGATCGAGCTGGTTCACGGGCCAGGCACCCTCAGTGACTGACGGAGTAAATGAAATAATGGTACGGCCGGGTATCGCGTTCGCTGTCGCTCCCCCTACCGTTAATTCAAGACCTGAACGCGGTATATCACCCGGACCTACTGCAATGCGTCCGGTCTTGACGATCGAACCGACACGAAGTGTATAAAGGAGAGGCTCACCGTGCACGAGCTGAAGTTCAGGATTGTCGTTCTCGAATTCCAGCACGATTTCATTTCGGTCCATGACGTGCATGGCTTTCTGAAGGACGATGTCATTGCTGCCCGGGCGGCGGAACTGGATGACCGCTTCAACACCGCTGGGATTACTTCCCGGAGGTTCGGGAAAATTACCCAGGTAGCCAAGGCCGAAATTGGCCACGCCATGTCCGCCCTCAAATAGCATGACGGTTTCATGGCTGACTGTAACATCACGCAAAGGCGTCACCTGCGGATCAATGTAAAATACACCCTTGTAGCTGTATGGCTCCTGGGGTGTCAGCACCGTGTTGGCGACGGTATCAATAATCTGAAGGCGGTACCAGAAAGCGCCTGAATCCAGATTTACGGGGTGGCTGGCCGTGAGTTCGACCGGCTGGCCCTGAGGGCCGAGCGGTTTCGTACTGATAACGCTGAAGCCGAGATCGCTTCCCGCCCGCATGATTTCGACTCTCACCATCGCGCTTGCGGGCCACTCGCCTTCGAGAAGCTGCGGCATTACCGTAAACTTGACTTGCCCCGTACTGGTTTCGACTTCGTCCGTTACTTTCAGACGGGCAAAAGTGATTGGATCGATCGGCGGCTGGCCGGAAGGCGGCGCCGAAGGCATCACGGGAGACGGTGAAGGTGAAGACATCGGCAACGGAAAAGGCGGCATCGTGGGAGGCGGAGAAAAAACAGGGTCCTGCCCTCCGTCTACGTCCCCGTCAGGAGAAGGTGTAGGCGACGGGCTCGAAGAAGGGTCGGGCCCGCCGGTGGTGCTGATCCCTATTCCGTAGCCTCCGCCGATCGAGCCCTCGTGCGAAGTCACATAAAAAAATGTCGCTTCGAATTTATCCAGCGGGTCGTCCTGATTGTTGTTTAGAAATACCGCCACTTTATTCCACAGTTCGTCAGAAACATCGTTCATGTTCTGGGTGAAAAATGAATAAATGCCGTTTGCTTCCCTGTGATAACCGAAAAGACCCGCGTAAGGGCCGTCTGCCGCGGTGGTCAGCGTAAATCCGTGCGCTTCAGGATCCAGCAGAAGGTCGCCGGCAGAAACACCGCCGGAAATCCACATCGTAAAATGATCGTCCGCTTCGTCAGAACAATCAGCCTGGTAGCCGTTCGGCACGCTCATGGCCGCATAATCGCCGATACAAAGCTGAAGGCCCGCGGTTTCATCCGTTTCGCCGTTATTCTCGCCTTCGCCATCGAGAGTGGTGATTTCTTCTTCTTCATTCGTCGGCGGCGGAGTACTGCTGGGCGGAGGAGCAAAAGAAGAGGTGGGCTCACTCAACGGCATTGCAGGAGCGGAAGGTGAAGATGACGGCTGCGGAGAATTTACCGGCGACGGCGAGGGCTCCGGCATCGCCATGGGCTGCGAAGACGGTGATGCCGACGCATTCAAAGTGTTTCCGCCCATCAGGAAGTCGGTAGAAGAAGGTCCAGAGGGCGTTGCTTCCGGGCCGCTGCTTGGCGACGGAGAAGGAGACGAGGTTACGGGTTGGTCTGAAGGCTGTAGCGCTAGCTCCGAAGCCCCAGGCATCGCCGCTGAAACGGGCGCAGGTACGGAGTAAAAAGCCATGAGGAAGGCAAGAAACGCAGCTGTGATCTTCCTAGAACATTTCGCGACTCTAAGATTCGTGTGATCGTCTTCCCGCATATCGGAAGACTACCCGACCCTCTAAAGCTTTTCAAATACTTAGTAAAAAAATTATAAAAGAAGTTATAGCATTAGAAAGCATAGCTATCATAGCTATCTCTTGCTTCTCTCCTGATCAGGCTACGTTATATGAAGACAGACGGATTGGCGGCCGGCAGAGAAATGGCTGCTGAAATGTCCGATAATGATTTGACGCTCAGAGAGAGGCGTTCGACTTGAAATGAACTTTGATACAGAAGGACAGAAAAATGGCGCCCGGGACGGGACTTGAACCCGCAACACCCAGATCGACAATCTGGT
>CAZMMY010000214.1:2261-4057 GCA_964567495.1 uncultured bacterium | reverse complement strand
GATTCATTTACTGTCGCGGGTACCAAGCCTTATGAATTTTATAATCCGCATCAGTTCAAGGAAACGCTGCTTCTGATATGCGCTTTTCCCTCCTTTGTGAAAAGGGCCTAAGAGTGCGTAGCGCGCACTAGCGAATCGCTTAGCGTGAAGTATCAGCAAAGAAATAAGTTCTGACGTTTTTTTTGATTGTTCCATGGCAAGCGGAACATTAAATTCGCAGAACTCAAAAAGGACGGTTTATGGACAAGGACGAAGAAATTCTGACGCTTAGAGACGCCGCAAAGTACCTTCGAGTCTCCGAGATGACGCTGCTGCGCTTGGCGAACCAGGGAAAGCTTCCAGGAGCCAAAATTGGAAGGCAGTGGCGTTTTCAAAAAGCAGCGATTATAGCGCTTGTCCAGCCTTCCGGCGGCCAGGAGGCCTCTGTAAAAACAAAGCCTCCCAAAGCTCCCGGTTTTGCAGATTTCCAGACGAATAAAAAGCTGAGATCGCGTTTGAAGCTTACAGCAGCCGCTGTGATTTTTTTCTTTACGGTTTCCCAGATCGGCTGGGCAGCTGATTACCAGCAGCTGCCTTCAGGCAGCTATACCCCTGTTAAAGAGGCGGAGGAAGAACTCGAATTATTCGCGCCTGCACCTGAACAGGCCGTGCAGACGAGCCAGGATTTCATGATGGAATCACCGCTCTCGAGCGCTTCTTCAGAAAGAGAAGAGACGATCTCGAAATCGGAAGCCATGACTAATGCCGGTTATGAGTATGATCGCTATGAGTTCGATGCGGCGCTGGATCTTCTCCGGCCTGAATATGCTTCTGCTGTCATCGTTAAGGACTTAAAAGAGCAGGACCTCGCCAGACTTCTTGAGCTTGATTTTGAAGTCGGTATTCTCGCTCTCCATGGCGAAATCGTCTTGTTTTCATCTGGGAATGAATCTGAAATCCGTGTGCTGAAACCTGTTTTGGAATTGATGAAAAGAGCGGAGTTGATGGCTCATACGCATCCGGATCCTTCTGAAAAATCAGGCCCTAGCGAAGCGGATCTTTTGCTCGCGTCCGAAGCAGAGGAATATGTCATTTCACACGACAGTATATATGGGTATCGTCAGAACAGCAGGCCTGAAGAAATCAGAGCTCTCAACCCGGCCGAGTTTCTGGACCGGCTTTACCAGGCGGCCGGGCGTGGCCGTGAAAATAGCGTGGAAGCCAGAGCGGAGTTGAATCGTTTTATTGAGGGGATGGATGAATTCAACCGCGCTATCGCAAGTGACAGGTTGCTTCTTCGCGCACAGGAAGATGAACAGGCTCCGCAGGTAGTTTTACTTTCAGAGCCAGTGGCGTTTGGCCGTGATTTTACCATGATTTATTCTGTCGATGGCCAGGAGAGGTCAGAAACGGTTACTCTTCAGCCTGGTCTCAACACTTTTCGCAGGGAATTCCAGAATTCACATGGAACTACCATCAAGGATTTTCAGTTTGATTATAAGCCTGTGCTCCAGGACGGAACAATCCTGACTTATCGTGAGAATGAGCTTATCGAAATCGAAAAGCTCGGCTATTCGCTGAGCGTTTTCAATTTTAACCCGGACGGCAGCCTGAATTCCGGAGTTTTGAAAACGCCTGCCGGAGAACGAATCACTGTTGTGCAGGAAAATGTCCAGGAAGTCCGCTTTGCGGACGGCCGGGTTCAGACTTTTTCCGATGGTTATTTGACAGAATTCGTGCGGCCTGGCGATTTGACGCTGCTTTTTAGCCGTGCTTTTAGCGCCGCAGGCAATGCGACTCAATTAACGGTCCAGGAA
>CAZMMY010000214.1:0-2251 GCA_964567495.1 uncultured bacterium | reverse complement strand
GCCGTTGCCTCCGTTGGATACTCCGGCTCAGCAGGTCTCGGACAATTCCAAAATGGTTGAGCTGGGCAGCAACCAGAATGTCAGCGCTATTTTCCAAGGCGTTAAATTCAGCCAAGCTACTGCTGTGGATTCGCTCAGCTACTGGCTCAGCCGCTACCAAAATCCTTCAGGGAAAGTCGTGGCCAGGATTTATACCAGTGCCAACGGACTTCCCGGCGCTATCGTCGCGTCTTCGGTCAAAAGAAATGCCTCGGACATTTTTTCTAGCGGCGGTTACAGCCATTCGGCAGGCGGGTGGTTCAAATTTGAGTTTGATGATCTCGTCGTTCTCGATGCCAACACGAACTATTTTATTTCCATGGAAACCGTAGCGGGCGAATACTCCACCATGGGAGACGGCGCCCATTACATCCGGCCTTTTCGTATGGAAACCGGAGATCCTTATGCGAATGGCCAGCCTTACTGGAAACGGAACGGTAATATCGAGTCTCTGGGTGCAGGAGATTGGGATTTCAAAGTAGAAGGCTATAACGGAGGCATTCCCGGCCCGAAAGTCACGAGTTACGGTGTAGACGCCCAGGGAGGCCTGTTGAATAGTTCCGGGCAGCCTTTGACAACCCCGTTGGTTCCGTCCGCCGAAGGCTATACCAAAAAGAAATCCCTGGCGTCCGTCCTGAATTCCTCCTTGAGCGGGCTTTTAGAAACCGCGGTTGATTATGCTTCGCCTAATGGTCTGCCTGCTGTGAACCAGGCTGGCCCCTTCGAAATTCTGGCTAGATGGCGCCGCGGAGAGGATTGGAAAGTCAGGCTGACGGATGGCAAGGTCAGCGCGATGGGCAATGCGGAAGGGAAATTCGACAACCTCAAATTTACCGGAGCCGGTCTGCTGTGGGACGGAGATTATACGGATGCGTACGGAAATCGCTATGAAATCCGCGGCGGCGTGCTCAAACGCATTGTGCGTGTTAATGGCGCTATGGATGAAGCGGCCAATGGCTGGATATCCAAAAGGACCTTTACCGACGGTGAAATTGAAACTTACGAACGCATTTTCGATACCCAGGGAAAGCTCGTTGAATTCAAAGTGGTGCGCGGTTCCGTGACGGACCGCTACGTCGTGAATGCGGCAGGCGATCTGCTGAGTTCTGCCGGCGCCGTTGTCACGGCGGAAGTTCTGGGAACTCAAAATGGGTTCACGCACAAAACCGTCATGGACGCCCATGCTGGCGTCCTGACTTCCGCCATTCAAGGTTTGTGGCAGGAAATATCGGCTTTGGCCAGTCAAGCCACAATCCGCACTCGTGATTATCTTCTTAGATATAAGCTCAAGGGCATGGCATTTGAGAAACAGGTTTCTCTTCAGGCCGGTGCCAATACGGTCAAACAGCCATTTAATACGGCCTCCGGTGATTCGATCGAAATGGTCTGGAGTATTTATTCAGACACATTCCCGCCGAAGGTTGAGCCTGTCAGCAATGCGGCAGTCCATACAAGCCAGACCGAAATCGCATATACCGTTGACGGCGAACTTCGCCGGGAAAATGTGGTCCTGAGGGCCGGCCAGAACATCATTCAGCGGACTTTTAACAGCCAGTGGGGTAGTACGGTTAAGGAATTCCTCATCGACTATCAGCCCCAGCTCGCAGACGGAACGATTCTGAAATACCGAAACGGTCTCTTGAAATCGATCTCTAAGGGCGGCTTGCTCCTGGAAAATATCGTTTTGAGCGAATCCGATTCTCTCCTGTCAGCTTCGATTATTCTGCCCGCGGGGCAGCGCATTGAGGTCGTGGAAGGACAAGTCAGCAGAGTTTACTTTCCGGATGGCAGCGAGCAGCGCATGACCGATGGCCTTCTCACCGAATTTATCCGTCATAACGATCTGACGCTTTTATTCAGCAGGGCTTTTAATGCAGGCAGCGTCAGCCAGCTGACCGTTCAGGAGGGAAAGCCCGAGGAAGTGCCCAGCCCGCCGCAGGAAAGCCTTGCCCAGCAAGTTTCTGATGGTTCCAAGATGATTGAGCTTGGAAGCAACATGAACGTCAGCGGGGTTTATCAGGGCGTCAAATTCGACCAGAAAATCGCGCTGAGTAAACTTAGCTTCTGGGCGAGCCGTTACCAGAACCCTTCCGGAAAGGTGATCGCCAGGGTTTATACAAACAACGCGGGCCAACCCGGGACTTTGGTAGCATCTTCGATAAAGCGCAATGCTTCTGACATGGTTTCAACCGGCAGCTATAGCCATTCGGGC
>CAZMMY010000213.1:0-4087 GCA_964567495.1 uncultured bacterium | reverse complement strand
GAAGACCACGTTTCAAAAAAAATTGAAGTCATGAGCCTGAACGACCAGACGAAAAGAGTGCTACAGGCGAGCACTGCGGTCATCGAAAACGAAGACGGCCATACGGTCGGTATGGTTTCCGTGCTCAGCGACATCACGCGCCAGAAAGAACTCGACGAACTCAAGGACAAGTTTGTGGCCAACGTTTCTCATGAATTGCGCACGCCGCTGGTGGCCATCCAGAAGTCTCTGGGGCTGATCCTTGAAAAGGAACTTGGCGAGGTCAACCCTGAGCAGAAGAAGTTTCTCGACATCGCTTACCGCAATATCGACCGCCTGTCGCGCCTGATCAACGACCTGCTCGACGTCTCAAAGCTCGAAGCGGGCAAGATGACGCTGAGGCCCGAGCCCGCGCCGATCAAGGAAATGGCGCAGAACATTTTTTCCACGATGCAGACCTGGGTCAATGACAAGAAGATCCAGTTCAAGACCGAGCTGTCGGACGAAAAGCTGATGCTGGAGTGCGATCCGGACCGTATGACGCAGGTGCTGACGAACCTGTGCGGCAACGCCATCAAGTTCACGCCGGAAGGCGGCACCATCACAGTGGATGCAAAGACGGTTTCTGACCCCAAGCTGTCGCCGGGCGAATGTATTGAGATCGGTATCCGGGATACCGGAATCGGCATCGCGCCTGAAGACTGCGGCCGCATTTTCCAGAAGTTCGAGCAGGTAAGCCTGGCTCAGCCGCAGGGCGTTTCAAGCACGGGGCTGGGCTTGACCATCGTCAAAGAGATTGTGGAACTTCATGGCGGAAGAATCTGGGTCGAAAGCGAAGTGGGGAAGGGAAGCCGCTTTGTTTTCCGGGTGCCCGCGAAGTTCAAGGCGCCCGCCGCCGAAAAGTAGCTAGACTTTCACCGTAGATCCCGCCTCAAGATAATTCCTGACGTAATCAAGAATCCCTTCGCGGGTAGTGAATTTCGGCTTGAAGCCGGTCAGTTTTTCGGTATGCGACATGTCCGCCTGGGTATAGTTCTGGTAGAAGTCGTATGGGTTGTCGAAATAATCCGGTTCGAGTGAAGAGCCGAGAGCTTCGTTCAGGGCCGCGACAACATCATTGAAAGAAGTCGCCTGCCCGGTACCCACGTTGATTACGCCGCTTTGTTTTGCTTCGCGCGCGCCGATGGTGCATTCCACCACGTCCTTGATGTAGACGAAGTCGCGCTTCTGTTCTCCGAACTTGAAGATGCGCGGGCGTTTGCCGGCCTTCATCTGAAGGTACAGCTGGTAGATCATGCTCGCGGCCTTGCCCTTATAAAATTCACGCGGCCCGAACACGTTGAAATAACGCAGGCCCACCGTCTTGACGTCGGGGAACTGCCGGGCCAGGTTTTCCAGCACCCATTTTGAAAAACCATAAACGTTGTTGGGTATGCCGGCTTCGGCTTCAGTCAGGGCGCTCTTCTCGCCCGCGCTGCCGTATGTCGCAGCCGAGGAAGCGTAAACCACAGGGCAGTTCATTTCATCCGCGACTTCCAGGATGTTGCGGAAGCCTTCCACATTGTCGAACATCATTTTTTTCTCGTCCAGGACGGTGGTGTCCGTGATGGAAGCCAGGTGATAAATGGCATCGAGGGGTTTGTCGCTGAAAAGGCTCATCCAGCGGCGGTCACTGACGTCATAGGCCATGACGTCGCCCAGGAAGCCCAGCAGGTTCTTGAAGCTCGAGCCGCGGAAATCATCTATAACCGTAATGATGGCTTTGGGATAACGCTTCTGGAGCTCAAGGGCGATATTGGAGCCGATGAAGCCCGAACCGCCCGTCACGAGGATGTTTTTCATTCCGCTATCCTATTCAAAAAGCCGGAAACTTCAATACAAAAAACCTGTGCTCAAGAACTTGCGGCGGGCCGATATAAATATTGATGAGAACCCTTCGCCTCTATCTTGCCGTGCTCCTGCTCTTCTGTTTTGTAAATCCCCCAAGCGCGCATGCTTCACTCGGCCTGATTGCCCAGGGCCTTGCCAAGACGGTTTATGCCGTGTTCCGCGTGCCTGCGGACATGATGGCGGGTTCGACCCAGGCATTTCCGCTGGGCATTGTGACAGGCGCGGTCAGCGGCAGCATGAAGGCCGTGGCGGGAACTGTTATGGGCGGGTTCGACATGGCACGCGGCGCTGCGCCGTACGCCAAGTATCTGGTCTTCCTTTAAAATTCTTCCCTATTTTCCCAGGCGTATTATCCGGCAGGTCTGTTTTTCCTCGGTGAATTTTTCCGCGTACTCGCGGAAGGGCCTGCCCGTTTCGGAGTCTTTTGCTTCCGGCGCGATCTCGGCCAGCGGGATCATGATAAAACCTTGCGCGCAGTAGTCAGGCTGGGGGAGGATATCAATGTCGATGGTTCTGGGCGCGAATTTATTGGAAGGGTCGCGTTTCCTGCCGAGGGATTCCTCGATCTGCCGCAGCTCCCTGGAGAGGGCGGCTCTGTCCAGGTCCGTATCGACTTCGGCCGCCAGATTCCAGAATTTTTCTTTTCCCGCGGCGCCCACCGGGTCGGTCTCGTAAACGGAAGAAATTTTTTTGACTTTGAATTTCCGCTTCAGGGTTTCGATGCAGGCGGGGACGTAACGCTCGGGCGAAAGGTTCGAGCCGAGGCTCAGGAAAACGCTGCTCATTTCCCGCGCGTAATCTGGACCCCGACGTTTTTCGAGTGGCGGACCGCGCCGGGCTTCGAGACGCGCAGAGTAAGTCGCTTCATCCCGAAGTTTTTGAGCAGGGAAGCGGCCAGGCGCTCGGCCAGGGTCTCGATCAGGAAGAACTCACTTTTGGACACGAAGGCGATGACAAACTTGGCGATCATTTTGTAATCGACGGTGTCGCGGACGTCGTCCCTCCGTGCGGCACTCCTGATATTGGCGGGGAACTCCAGGTCCAGCACGATTTTCTGGCGGATTTTCCGTTCCCAGTCAAAAATACCGATTTTGCAGCGGACTTCGAGCCCTTCGAGGAAGATCTTGTCGTTTTGATCCTTCATAGGACCGGAGTTTAGCATTTCCCTTGACCCCTTGTCCAATTCTGGGCCATACTGGCTCCTCTTTCGGTCAAAAATCCCATGCAGACAACCCTGAACCGTTCAATTCCGGCTTCCGCCCATGCAGAGCCCCTTTGCCCCGTATTCGGGCAATGCGGCGGCTGTGCCTATCAGCATCTTTCCTACTCCGAAGAGCTCAGGGTCAAGGAAGAGGGGCTCAAAAAGCTGCTGATGTCGCGACTGCCTCTTGAAGAGGGCTGCTTTCGCTCCGTTATGGCGTCACCTGAAGATTATCATTACAGGAACCGGCTGGACCTGACGCTCAAGCGCAGCAAAGGAGAACTTCATTTTGGTTTCCAGGTGCCCGGCACCACGCGTATGATCCAGGTTGACACCTGCTATATTGCAAAAAAGCCTGTGGCCGATTTCGTGCCCGAGCTTCGCCGTGCAGCGGTTGCGAAAATCCCGGCCGACTACCGCACAGCCAACATCGTGGTCAAAACAGGTGAAGACGGGCGCGTCATGTGGGGCGGTATCGGCAGGCGTTCGCTGCGCATGGCCGAGGCCGATTATTTTTGGACCACGCTGCGAGGTAAAAAAATCTTTTACTCCCTGGAAACCTTCTTCCAGGCCAATCTTTCCATCCTGCCTTCTTTAATGGATACGATCGAGCGCGAAGCGCGCTTCGACAAGTCCGCGATTTTTTACGATCTCTATTCGGGCGTCGGCCTTTTCGGAATCTGCTTCGCGGACCTGGTTGGGCGGGCTGTGCTGATCGAGGAGATCGGTGTTTCTTCCCAGATCGCAGAATATACCGCCAGATACCACGGCATTACTAACCTGGAAATCAGCGCCGGCAAGGTCGAGACGGAACTGCCTTTGCGCTTTGAGCACGATGCGCCCGGCCGGAAGATCGGCATCGTGGACCCGCCGCGCCAGGGCCTGACGCCTTCTGCGCTTGAAACTCTTTGCGCTGCCAGAAGCTTTGAGACGCTTTTCTATCTTTCCTGCTATCCCGAGTCGCTTGCCCGCGACCTTGAGGGTTTTCTGGCTGCGGGCTGGCATGTCGAGAAAGTT
>CAZMMY010000212.1:907-4093 GCA_964567495.1 uncultured bacterium | reverse complement strand
GCCGCTCGAAATCCATTCCGCTTGTGACGACCCGTGAAATCCACGACAAGGTCCGGGCAGAGTTCGGAGAAAACACCGAAGGTTTTTATACAATCTCTGGCGACGGCTTTGTAGACATCAGCCAGACCTCGAAGATTGAGGGCGTGTCCCGAATCGCAGAACAATATGTTTATCCGAAACTGGACCGCAGCAAGCCGGTCGTTGTCTTTGTAATCGGCGACGGCCCTAATGATTTCCCGACTTTCGACCTGAAGGTGCCGGAAGGGTACACGGCCGCCGTCATTCCGGTCCTTTTCAACCGCTCTGAGGATTTCGCTGAGCAGCTTCGCGCAGGCATTCTTATCGGCAAGCAGAACGTTCAGGGTGCGGCCGAAGTGCTGGACTTTGCATCAGGCCTCATCGGCCAGAAGATCGGTGAAGCCTCCGGTCTTTCGCTCCAGACCTGGCAGAAACGATCGGAAGTTCGGGAATTTCCTTATCAGGACACGAATGCCGCCAGAAGCATGCTGGAGAAGCTGAGCTTTGAACGGGACGCCGAACGCCGCCTGCTGCTTTTTAATGCGTACACGGCGTACCTCAGCAAACTTTATGAATCCGTTGCGGGCCGCATGGAGCTCTGGAGGAGTACAGGGGAGTGGAATCCGAGCAGTCTTTTCGATCCCGTCATGTACGAAAGAGGAGTAGTGACTGACGAAAGCGGCCTTCTCCAGTGGGACATTATCAGCGCTATGATCAGCCAGCTTTCGACAGGCGTCCTGAATGACGGAATCCCGTATGAAAAACAGAATCAACTGAATGTGGCTATCCCCGGTGTGCCCGGTCTGAACCTTCTGTCGTTTGAAATGGGCCAGATTGCCAGCGCGGCTAAGACCGTTACGGCCAGGATGGCCTCGATCCAGGGCGCGGGGCAGGAGATCCTCGAGGCCGAGATCCAGGAAAATAGAAACACGGCCAAGAGGGCAGAGCTCATGCCTGTTGTCAGGGGCCACTACACAACGGCCAGAGACTCGCAGGATATCGTGGTCATCAGGACGGCTCTTGCGGCCCTCGAGGCGCTGAAGACAGCCGACGTTCAGGGCTCAGCGCTCGAATACCTGGAAATTTACATCGAATCGGTGACGGAACATCTGGCGCAGGTGAAGCTCGAGCTCGAAAGGCAGAGAGTTGCGCCCGAAATTCCGGCGGCTGAAATCATCTGGAACGGCCTTTCGATGGTCGGCGTGGAAGCTGAGCGCCGCAGGCTGTTTGACCTTTACCTTGATGCCGTTGAAAACGTTTATGGCGCGGTCGCTTTCCGTATGGACATGTGGCTGAAGGAAGGAAGCTTCAATGCCGATTCGCTGGAGGACCCTCTTGGATATGAAGTCGACATTTTGCTGCGTTTCGACAGGCGGTTCACAAGCCTGAATCCCGTATTGTTGAAAAGTTTTGCCGTGAAAATCGCCGGAGAAAGCCTCAGGGGAATCCCGGCAGCGCAGCAGGCCGCCTTGAACAGAACGGGAATTCAAATTGCCGCGGGCCTGGGCTTGAGTTCGCTTTATCTCCGCACCGCGAGCCTGAAAAGCGAGGCCGAAACGAATGGTAACAGAATCCCCACAATCCGCGCTGCCGCCGCCTACATCGCCCGCTCGGAACTGCGGGCTACTGCAAAAGAGATCATCGAAGATGTCGAGCTTGCGGTCCGTGACCTTCAAGCCGAGACCCTGCCGGAACTTTCAAATCTTGGCCGGCGCGCCGGGCTGCTCGCAAACCGGATCAACGCGCATCACCGTGAAGATTACGTTTATTTCAACGGCCTTGTGTTCACTGCCGACGGAAAGGGCGATCTGGCGCCAGCTTCCGAAATTATGGCGCGTGTCGACGCGTTTGCGCAGTTCAGGGCGCAGGGCCGCCGCCTGGCGCTCGCTCTTCAGCAGAAGGCTGCGCAGCTGGACGCGATGCAGGTTTCCGGCTCGGAAGCAAACGTTTTGCGTGCGGACCTTGCGGCTGCATTTGCGAACAACGCCGATTATCTGATTTACCAGGGCTCGCCGTCAGAGCAGGTAATTGAAAATCTTGCTCTGCTGGCCGACAAATTAAAGGACACAAACACCCAGCTCGCTGAAAGAATCAAAGTCGTGCTCGACGGCATGGGGCTTTCTGTAAAACCCAAGGCTGAAGAAGTTGTTGAGTCCGGGACTCCCGCGGGAGTGGGTGAGTCTGATATTGCCGCAGCCGCTCAGGAGCGGGCAGAGATTCAGAGGACTTTGGCGGCCAGATCCGAAATGCGGGCTGTGCGTTCGGTCAAGGCTAACGGCGGTGAGCTTGGCCAAATTGAGCTGCTGGGCGACATTGTCGCGACAGACGCGGAGCTGACCCCCTCTGATCCCGGAAAAAATATCCGCAATGTTTTTGAAAATCCTGCCGTCCTTCGCGCCGTCAAGCGCCTGCGCGATCTTGGGCACCCGGTCGACAAGATTTATTTGATTTCCATGGTTCCCGAAGAAGCGCGCCTGGAGCGCTTTCGCGCGGTTTCGCTTGATACCATGCCGGATGTCGAATACACCAGGCGGGTGCTGGAAGAGCGCGCCGGTGTGCCGCTGCCGACCGACCGGCATATCGCTTTTTTTGTGGATCCGACTCTCTACGATCCGGCGACGCTTCCGACCCTTGCTGGAGCGATTTCCTACAGCCTGAGCAGTCTGGCGGTGATGGAGACCACCCCGCAGATCATGCGGCCTTTTGGCGAAGCGATCAGGCTTCCGAATATAATCCTTCCGCCTGATACGGAAATTTCACCGCTTCAGATCGGGCAGATGATTTTCGAAGCGCAGATGGTTAGGGCGCTTATAAATATGGGGGAAAACGCCGCGGCTGCATGGTTTGCGCGTTACGCTTTTCGCCGCGCCCAGAATGCGCGCTTAGTCGACAATGCGGCGCAGTTTCAAAGCACAGTCGCTTTGCTCACCGTATTCTCTCTTTTGCTTGTTTATCTGCCTCTGGAGCAAGACCCGAATCGCGCGGCTCAATCTATCCAGTCGCTCCGGGACGCTATGGGGAAGAGTGCCGGCCTTTTGGAAGAAGCTTTTATCATCGCGGGTAAGAGGCCGATTGAACTTGAAAGCGGACAGCGCGCCGCTGCGGAGCAGGTAAGACTTTTCGTGAATAAAATTGAAACAGGCCAGCTCGTAGGTTTCAACGACGTCA
>CAZMMY010000212.1:0-897 GCA_964567495.1 uncultured bacterium | reverse complement strand
TCGTCGGCTCAGCCACGCTGAACGGGTCGGGACAACGCACCGGCCTGATCCAGCCGTTGAGCGAATATAACCAGAAGCGTTCGGAAGTGCGCGCGCTAGCTGATCAGGAGAAAACCGATGGACGGTCTTTGATTCGCGAGCTTGCTCCGGGAACCGGTGAAAGATTCGCCGAAATGGTTCTTTCGCTGCCTTCCAGAGCTGACGTTGAAAACCCTGCGGCGCTCGAATTTACGGCAGGTGGTTCTGCCCGTGTGCTCATGGGTTTTGGCGCCAATGAAGGGGTGGCTACGGAAGACGCGACCCCGGAATTTATCAGCCAGGCGCTCGCGCCTGCCGGAGCCGAAGGTGCGCCCTCAACCCTTTTGATTCGGCCCGATGCTTATGCGAGCGCCAACCGGCGAGCCTTTATCGCGATTATGGACAGCTTGCCGCAAATTACAGCGGCCAGCCAGGCTGATGACGAGCTTTCGGTTGTTAATGAAACCGTGGTTCTTACGGTCTACAACGATAACTCACGCACCCGCCGCAACCTTGAAGTCGCCGCGGTTAATACCGCGATGGGCCGTGAGCTGGCTGCGGAAACTCCCGGCCGCCGTGTTATCAGCCTTCAGTCGCTTACTCGCTCTGAATTGCGTCAGGCCCCCGTTCAAATCGTTCAGGAAGGCCCCATGGCGCAGATTACGCTTGGTAAACAGGTGCGCGATCTGGTTCTTAACCCGGCCACCGCCGTACGCGTTCCCTCCGACCAGCTCGTTACCTTTGTGGCGGGTGGTGAGGTTTATGCCGAAGAAGCTGCTCAAATCCCCGGGCTGGTGATCTCAACCGGAAATGCGGCCATAGACGTCATGATGCCCGCATCCGTCCGCAGGATACAGGACGTGCTGAAGGCGCATGAAA
>CAZMMY010000211.1:0-4096 GCA_964567495.1 uncultured bacterium | reverse complement strand
CGCGACAAAATAAACATCAGTTCCTGGCGGCAGCCGTAACCCTTTAGCGAGCCCGCGAATGCGTCGAAAAGCGAAAGAAGCAGCTCTAATTTCCAGAAGAATAAAAGGCGGAAAAAGCTCGGCAAATTAAATAACAGGAGCACAAGAAGATTCAGAGGATTAAGCGCTTTAAAAAAAGACGTCCATCCTACGGACGACGCGCAGAAGTGCGCGTTCTCCCCGGCTCCGCCGCGAAAGATATTGCTGTAGGAGCTGCCGCTGCCAAGGAGAGCCTCCCCCCGTCCGCGCAGGCGAGACTCGACTTCCGCCGCGGCGTTTGAGTCATAAAAGGTAAAAATCTTTCCGGTCTTATGGTCTCTAAACTTGAAAGCCGGGACCGATTGTTTGACTCCGTAAAAAAGCTCGCCCTGTATGGAAGGCGTCGATGAAGGCAAGCCTGAATAATGGTGCCAATCCTGATAATGCTCTTTCTTAAGCAGTCTTTTCAGAAAGGGCAGCCGTCCGCGCCTGAGCGCTTTGAGAAGATGGGTGTGGGAGAGGCCGTCGACCTGCACAAGAACAAGCCCTTTACGGCTCTCCGCGTCGCCATGCGTTGAAAGCCTGAGCCAGCGAATCATCCATTGATTAGGATCGAGGAGCCAGCGCATTTTCTGGATAATACGGCCCGCTTTAGCGATCATGTGCGCTTGCCTCCCTTCCGATTATTGCGCCGAGGGCGAGGCCTGTCGCGCGCCCGATACTCGAAATGATTTTCCATTCCGTTCCGAGCCGCCTCATCATGCTATGCCACTCTTCATGCCTGCCCTCATCCTCCATTCCGCAAACTTCTATGGCGGCTTCATAGGTGCCCAGCGCGCGCCTAGCGCACTTGTTCAGTGAAAACTCGTCCGCGGTTTGCCTGGCCGCGTCAGCAACGCCCTCACGAACCGTTCGGTCCAGAGAGGCGCACCAGTCAAGCGCGGACACGAAATCCCGCGCGCTCCCGCTCATTACAAGCCGCCCGTTATGAAAATCCCGCACGACTTCCCGCACACCAGGACCGTCCAGGGCGATGACTGGCACGCCCGCAGCCATAGCCTCGCAAAGAACCATTCCCTGAGTTTCGCTTGTTGAAGCAAATGCGAAAGCATCGAGCGCGTGATAGCAGTCGACCAGGGCCTGGCCGCCGAGAACACCTGCAAAGTGATAACGGCCGCTCATCCCGGCTTCATTGAATAACCTATCCATCTCTTGCTCAAATGGGCCTTTTCCGGCTGCGAAAAAATGGGCCCCCGAATTCCGCCGCATGAAGCTGATTGCGGCGCGGGCGAGGAAGCCGAGGTTTTTTTCCGGCGCCAGCCTTCCGAAGTAACCGAACACAAAAGCACCGGGTGGAATCAAAAAACGGTCCCGGACCGCTTCCCGGCCTCTTTCTGAATTTGCAGAAAATGCAGCCGTATCTACCCCCGTCGGAACCACGTCGATCGGCCGCTTAACGCCTTCCGCCCGCAAAATCCCTCGGACACTTTCACTTGGCGCAATCACGCGGGTCGAAAGATTTGCAAACCCCGCTGCGAGCTCGACGAGAAATTTCCGGCCCGATGCCGGCGGCAGCGGAACGTAATGGGCGTACTGCTCGAAAAGAATATGATAAGTAAAAACCAGTGGTTTCTTGTACCGGGCGCAAAGGCGCAGCGCCATCTCTCCCATCAGAAAAGGGTGATGCGCATGAATGACGTCCGGCTCGAACCGCTCCACAGCTTGCGACAGCACGGTAAAAACCGGCAGGAGAAGAGAAAAATCAGGGTGGCGGAAATGGCGCAGGGAAGGTATTCGAAGAATCCCGGGCGCATCGGGTTCCGATTCCTCGAGCCGGGGCACGACGATCAGGACTTCATGACCCCACTCCCTGAATTTGGAAGCGAAGGATTCGATGGACTTTTCCAGTCCGCCGACGATCGGAAGATAAGTGTTTGAAATCATCATGATTTTCATTTAAGCACCGCAACGGATATCTCAATTTCATTCTGAGCACGGCCCGCTTTAACAGGCGGATGCCCGGCAAGATGGATTTCGACAACAGGGGTTTCCGCAAACCATTTCCCTTCCCATCTCGCCCTGATTTTCTCGCCGTCCGGCTTGAGGGCAAGGCAGATCGGCCCAAACTCGGTCGGCGCAGGGCCGAAACTCATTTCCTCCCTTCCCTCAAGCCATTCGCGCGGCACGCCTGAAAAAAGGATCAGCCGGCCGCCTTCCTCACGCACGAAACAATTGCGCACCATCAAGACCCATTCGGCTGCCGCCCAGACATGCTGGCCATCGCCCATGCAGCCGCCCCGCGTCTTGGGATGAACGGCTTCGGGCCATTGGCCGGTAGGCGTTGCGAGGTCCGCAATTGTTTTCATCAGGTCCAGGTATTGCGGACGTCCCGCGCGGAGCAGCACCTGTGCGATATGAAGCGTCAGATAGGGATTGATGCCCGCATGGCTCATATCATGGAAAAAACCCCCGTTAACAAAGCAATTCTGAAGAAGATATTCGACCGTCGACATCAAGGCGGTGTCCTGCGGCTGCCACAAACGCAGCGGATAACCCGCGGCAAGAGACCCCACCGCACCGGAATCCATGCGCCTGTACGGTGAGGCAGGCACGGCAAAGTGCCCGAGACGCTGACTGCTGAGGAGAGCGCTGTTTTCCACCGCTTTCATCATGTCGCTGCTCCAGCCGAAATACTCCTCTGCCTTTTTTTTGTCGCCATAAAGCAGTTCCATCCGGGCGGCGGCATCCAGTCCCGCCGCTCCCCAGAAATCATCCCAGTAATAATAATCATTGGGTCCAAGGTGTTCCGCGCTGAACCCCGCAGGCAGGAGTCCCGCATGAGGACTTGCAGGCTGAAGCGGCAGACGCTTACGCTGGATCCACAAAGCGCCTTTTTCAATCGCTTTTTTCCATTCGGGCTTCGGCTGCCGGTGCGTGAGCAGGCAGAACCGGTACAGCGACCATAAAGCCTGGCCGTTGGAGTCCCACTCACCGTCCTGAGAGTGAAAATATCCGAACGCATTTTGCCGTGAAAAGAAAGAATGATCGATTACGCTCTCCGTTTTTACCGTCATCCCGGCAGAGAGCATGGCATTTAAAATAAAAGCCGCGTCGCGAAACCAGAAATGTTTATAAGTGTACGGGCCGGGATAAACTTCACGCGGCGCATGAAGCACCATGGTTTTTAGCGCCGCATCATACAAGAACTGGAAGCGCTGGTCCGGAATCTGCAGGCGGCAGGAACCCTTCATAGCGTCCGTCCAGATCACGGCGGAAGGCCCGCGTGAAGAAAGCCTGGGGCGGCCGTCGTTATATTCCGGCAGCGGCACGGAAATGAGGATCTCCCGTGATTTACCCGGCTGAAGTTCGTACGCCGCCGCGGCGGTCGCCATTCCGACATCACAGACGATTTTCTCACGTTGGCGCACATGCGGCATATAGTGACTTACGTCGCCCTGCCGGTAATCCGAAAAAGCACACCTGTCCGGCAGACTGGCGAAATACACAAATGACTTTCCGTTAACCAGCCAGCCATGGCGTTCTTTCAGGAGCCGGATCTCATGTATGCAGCTTACACCCTCGGGGTTGTAGGGCCTGAGCGACACTATGCACCATGCTTTGCTGAGAGAATGCGCCGTCAGGCGGATATGGCAAATTGGCGATACAGGGTCTTCTGTGACTTCTACATGAGAAGAAAGACGGAAGTTCTCCGCACCGGATTCGGTAACTACAGCCAGCCCTTCATCAAGGCGCAGGCGCTGGTTCAGTGACGAAAGCCGCGACGGGATAAGAGCATCGCGCCCGTCGTCGCCCATAATCCATCCGTCCAGCGACCAGGCATCAAAAAGCGGTGTAACAAGGCCTGCAGGATCCACAATCGGATATGAGGGACATCCTGGAAGGCCGACCGCAGTCCAGTTGCGGTGCGTCAAATTGATATGGGAAACGGAAAAAGAGCGCGGCATGAACGCGATGTCGTGCGGGTCGAATTGCCGCTCGACCCAATAGGGCCAGATCCAGTCCAGATTGTGCTGAATGGCCTGGCTGTTCATAAGGCCGCGCGCGTGAAGACTTGTTC
>CAZMMY010000210.1:1786-4130 GCA_964567495.1 uncultured bacterium | reverse complement strand
ATCGACACCCTGGCTGTGCTTGAGATCGTCCAGCAACCAGCGTTGCCCCGCACTCGTGCTGTCCTAACTACACTTACCAGCAGCTCGCCGGTCGAGGAAGTAGAAGCCGACCATATGATAGACCTGCTGTTTCAACAGCGCGTAATCCCCGCGCTAGAGCTCGAGATACCGCTCTGGCAGGCGGCCGAAGTTGTCGTTGACCACGTCGAACGGGATCCACTCCCCGCCGATGTAATTCTCAGCCCAGACGTGAGTGGTGTTCTTGATTCCCGTCTCAAGCAGAAGTCCGCCCACGATACGCGACGGAATACCTGCCGCACGGCTCAAGGCCACGAAAAGCCTGGCCTGGCCGCCGCAGTCCGCAACCAGCTTGTCCAGCGTCGCCGACGCGTCTTTGCTGCCCTTTTCAGATTTGTACTTCACATTTCCGCGCACAAAATCGTAAATGCGCCGCGAGATTTCAACGGCGTTCTTCTCGCGCTTCACGATCTTCTTGAGAAGAGGCTTGACCTCATCGCTCTGAATATGGGTCGAGGGCTGAAGGTTGATCTGCGGCTGGACTTCGGGCGGATAAACCCGGTCGCGCGGCACGACGGCGTTCGGCGGAAGGACGTAGTCGCGCTTCTTCAGCTGTGCAGAGAACGTGTACTGAAGGTTCTTGAAACCCTGCAGCAGGTCAGTGCGCCAGAAGCCGATGCGATTGCCGGTCTTTTCACGGTCGCGGATATAGAAGGTCATTTCGCTGTTCTCGAAATGCTCGTTGTAAATCGACTGCCTCGGATTGTCGCGCGGCAGAGTCAGCCTGACCTTCGCCCGGGCGTCCGTACCCTGAATATTCATGATGATATTGACACGCCACAGGTTGGGATTGTAATCGGGAATAACGGCGGTGCCGCCGTACTGGACTTTGAGAGCGGCCAGGGAGACCGCAAGGGCGGTCAGGAGCAGCGCGAGCAGGTAGACTCTTTTATTCTTCATAAAGGAAAAATCCGGTTCTAGCCGATAATTGCACTACTATGATATCGGACAGTTCGCCCCAATTCCTTATACTGCTCGGCGGAATGTCACTTCCCCTCCTCGGCCTCCTGCTGTTTAAGAGCCTGCGGCCGGCAGCCGGAGCTTCGCGCCTGACCAGCTTCCTATTCCTTCTCCTTTACGCCAATCTCCTGGCCGGTCTGTTCATGCGCCTGGAGACTTCCCGCGCCTTTACAGGCGTCAGCTTCATGCTTCTGGCGGCCGGGCTTGCTCTCTTTTACGGAGAACTGCTGATCGCCTTTCTCAGCCGGGCCGCCGTGCCCAATTCGATCCAGGAAATTAAACGCCGGCGCGGCCCATGGCACGAGGTCATCCAGGCCTGCCAGCTGATTTCTGAAGCCAAAATGGGCGCGCTTATGATCCTTGAACGCAAGAAACCCCTGGACGCCTGGGCCGCCAAAGGCGTCGCACTCGATGCAAAAGTCACCCGTGAGCTGCTCGTCTCGATTTTCACCCCGCCTGGCGCCCTGCATGACGGTGCTTCGATCCTTCGGGACGGTAAAATCCTTTGCGCGGGAGTGATTGTCCCGCTTTCGAAGAACCCTGACCTCTCCAAGGAGCTGGGCACCCGCCATCGCGCGGCCATCGGCTTCAGCGAAATCACCGACGCCCTGTGCGTCATCATTTCCGAAGAGACCGGCGCCGTGTCGCTGGCCGACAAGGGCAAGCTGTTCTATGACATCCCCTTTGATAAGCTGGGCGGCGTGCTGGAGCGCGCCCTCCGCTTCAAGCTGGACAGGGCCAAATCCGCGGCCCTTTATACCGAACCCGCCAAAGCCGGCGTATAGCCGCCTTACGCTTCACTTAAGAGTTTCCCTTACAGGGCGATATATAGAGAAGCCATGCCATTCCTGAAATCACGGTTCCTGTATTCGCCTTTTTCCTTTCTCAGCCGCTTTTTCTGCGAGCTCGGCAGCATCGTCAGCTTTACCGGCATTGCGCTTCAGTCCGCGATCGCGCCCCCTTACCGCCGCTCGATCACCAGAAAACAGATGGACGAGATCGGCTTTGGTTCTCTTCCCATTGTCATTTTGACCGGCCTTTTCATGGGCCTGGTGCTGGGCATGCAGAGCATCGTGGAACTTCGCGGAATCGGCGCCACGTCTTATATCGGAAGGCCGATCGGCACGACGGTCATCCGCGAGCTGGGGCCGGTCCTGACGGCTGTCATGGTCACGGCGCGCGCAGGCTCCGCCATCGCGGCCGAGCTTGCTTCCATGACCATCAACGAACAGGTCGACGCCCTGCGGGCTGAGGGCAGCCACCCGGTCAAAAAACTCGTTGAGCCGCGCCTGATCGCATGCGCCTT
>CAZMMY010000210.1:0-1776 GCA_964567495.1 uncultured bacterium | reverse complement strand
CTGTGCTTTGCGATTCGGTCGCATTCGTAGGCGGCTGGGTCATCGCGGACAAAGTCCTGCAGATCCCCGCGGCCTTTTACTGGGACTGCGTGCTTGAAGTCCTGACTCCGGCTTTTATCTGGGGCGGCGTGATCAAGGCCCTTTCGTTCGGTTTCGTAATCGGCGCGGTTTCCTGTCATGCCGGCATGACCACCCGCTTTGACGCCGCGGGCGTCGGCGAGGCCACAACACGCGCAGTCGTTATTTCCTGTATCACAATCCTGATGCTCGACTTCCTTTTGACCAAAATCTTTATCATTACCTGGTGGTAAAAAAATGACGCATCCCCAGGACTTCGCGGTGCGCCTCGAAAACGTAACGCTCAGCTACGGAGGCGACACCATCATCAAGAATGCCGACCTGAATATCCGCAAAGGCGAGACCAAAGTCATCCTTGGGCCAAGCGGGGTCGGCAAAAGCACTATCCTGAAGGCCATCCTGGGCATTTTAAAGCCCGTCCAGGGGCGCATCTTTGTCAATGGCAGGGAGATTACCCGGCTGCCCGAAAAAGAGCTTCTTCCCCTGCGCATGAGCATGGCCATGGTTTTCCAGAACGGCGCGCTGTTCGACACGATGAATGTGGGAGACAACGTCAGCTACCGCTTGCGAGAGTTCGGGCTGGCTCCCCGCGAAGATATTGAAAAAAGGACGCTTGAAGTCCTTCGTTTCGTAGGCCTTGAAGGAGCCAGGAAACTGCGTCCTTCTCAGCTTTCCGGCGGCATGCGCAAACGCGCGGCCATTGCGCGCGCCCTCGCGCCCGACCCGGGAATTTTTCTTTTCGACGAACCGACCGTGGGCCTGGACCCGGTCAACCTGTTCAACATCGAACAGCTGATCATCAAACTGAAAACGACCGCCAAACGGTCGCTCATTGTGGTGACGCACGACATCGGCAGCGCGTGCAAAATTGCGGATTCAATCGTCATGCTCCATCAGGGCCAGTTTATTTTTGAAGGCAGCCCGGACGACCTTCGCAAGACGGCCGATGACCGCATTCTTGCCTTTCTCGACCCCGCGCGTTTTTATACTCATCAACATTAATCAAGGGAGGATGTAATGAATTTGAGCCGTGAACAAAGCGCTGCCGACTTCCGCGTCGGCCTCATGTCTTTTCTCGCCCTCGCACTCATCATTCTGGGCATCACTTTCGCCGGCGGCGACAAGGGCCTGGCCTTTCAAAAATCAGCGCTTGTAAAAGTGCGTCTAAAAGACGTCGGCGGGCTAAAAAAAGGCTCGACCGTCACCATGGGCGGCATGGCGGTAGGACGGGTCGTCGATATCGCCTTCGATCCGCAACCGGGAGCGGACAAACCGCCTATCCAGGTCATGCTGCGGGTCCGTCAGGACATGCGCGCTAAAATCAAGAACGACTCCGTCCCCTGCGTGAGGACACAGGGCATGCTGGGAGACCGTTACCTGGAAATTACGATGGGTACAGCGGAAAGCGGATCTTTGGCGGATGGAGAATGCCTGCACGGCGCGGGGGCCGCGGATTTTGACAAGGCGCTTGAGGGCGCAAACAACGCCCTTGCGGAAACTACCAAGATGCTTGCCGCCATCAACACCCAGGCCGGCAGCGCGGGCCAGCTGATTTACAACAAGGAATTTTACGAGAATTTAAACAGGATCACAGAAGAAATGCGGGAACTGATCAAAGACTTCAAGGAACACCCGAAGAAGTACGTCAAACTTTCGATGTTCTAGTTACCCTTCCGCGACATAAGCTGCGATCCGGAT
>CAZMMY010000209.1:0-4179 GCA_964567495.1 uncultured bacterium | reverse complement strand
GAGTATCGCGCGGCATAATTTCAAGGTCTATAACGACCTGACCAGGGTGACAGTCAGTATCGGAATCGCCTTGTTTCCCGATGACATGAACAACCAGGCCGCGAGTGCGGAAGAAGCAAGCACAGCGGCCGCGGCAAAACTTATTCAGAACGCGGACCAGGCCCTGTACCGCGCCAAGGAAGACGGCAGGAACAGGGTTGTTTTGTATCAGGACTTATAAATTGATATGAATCTTCGAAAAACTGGATTATGGAAGGCGCTTTTCTTCTGCCTGCTGCTTGCCGGCGCGCAGGGCGGCGCATCCGCGGAAACGGAATCACCCAAACCGGCGCCTCTACCTCTTCCCACACGCGATATATATGAAAGCCCCGCTGACAGGGTAGAAGCCGTCGCCGACCAGCTTGAGTACTCGCGAGACAGCAAAAAAATCACCGCTAAAGGCAATGTGGTGGTGCGCTACCGCGACCAGCATATTACCTGCGACGTGGCTGAGATCGACACGGACGCCAAGACCGTCCACGCGGAAGGTCACGTCATTATCTTCCATAAAGAACAGCCCGTGGCGCAGGGTACCGAGGTCGATTACAACTTCGGCACAAAGTCCGGCACATTCCCCGACGGCAAGGCGTTCACGGCTCCCTGGTTTGTGAGCGGCAAGTCCTCCGAACAGCTTTCGGACGAAGTCCGCAGGGTGCAGGGCGGCACCGCCACCACCTGTAACCTGGAAAAACCCCACTTCGAAATCAAGGGCAGGACGATTAAAGTCATAGAAGACGACAAGATGATCATCAAGAACGCGGTCATCTACGTGCTCGGAAAACCCGTGTTCTGGCTTCCTTATTTTATTGTGCCCCTCGACCAGGAAACCCTACCTTTTACTGTCAGCGCCGGCTACAAGTCCAGGTTCGGCTACTACATTGAAACCAGCAAAGGTTTCAGCGTGAACAAGAACATCCACGGCAAAATGCACCTCGATTACCGGACTGAACGCGGCGTGGGCGGCGGCGCAGATTTCGATTATGATTACGGCAAGTGGGCGCAGGGCATCGTCAAGGGCTACGTCACCCAGGACAGAAAAGCGCCCTCGACCGCCATCGGCAATAACTCCGACGACCCAAGCGACTTCCACAATACGCGCTCCCGCACCCGCGGCCGCGCCACCTGGGTGCACCGCACCGATATCGACGATTACACGAACGTCATTCTCCGCTACAACAAGATCGAAGACGAATATTTCCTACAGGAGTTTTTCCAGAAAGAATCCCGCGCCGAAATGGAGCCCCAGTCATTTGTGACAGCAACCAAAAATTCGCAGCGATGGGGCTCGCTCGTCCACGTCGAGAAGGCCATGAACCGTTTCGAATCGCCCGTTGAAAAACTCCCGCACGTTCAGCTTGATTGGCGCGACCAGAGGGTGAAGGACCTGCCGCTCTTCTATAAGAGCCAGATCAGCTATTCGAACCTTCAAAAAGAATTCGGCCGCAGGCGCCCTGACGAAGAGCACGTACAGCGCTTCGACCAGTACAACGAGCTTTCCGCGCCCCTGCAGTGGAGCGACGTAAAATTCACGCCGTTCGTCAGCCTCCGCGAGGACTATTTCACGCGCAACCTGGAATCAGCCTCTGATCGTTTCCGCGTCACGATGAGCGCAGGCGCCGATCTGCGCACCCAGTTCTACAAAACCTATGATGTTTCTTTTGATAAGGCGGGGATCGAACTCAACGATATCCGCCACATCATGGAACCCGTAGCCCAGTATCAGACAGACAAGCCCACCATGAACCCGGGCCGCCTGGGCAACTTCGATTCCGTCGACCGCATTGATGACTCCGATCGAGTGATCGTCGGCCTCGAAAACCGCTTCCAGACGAAACGCATTGTCGACGGCCGCATGCGCCGCGTGGATTTCGTCAGCCTGAACACTTACCTGAATTACCAGCGCCTGGACGACCCGGGCAATTTCACGAGCAATCTCACGAACAGCTTCGAAGGCCGCACTGAAAGCACCTATTACAGCAACGATCTCCTTCTGAATCAGGAAGTCGCGCTTCGCCCTTACGAGTGGCTTCAATATGAAGCGCGCCTCGACCATTCCGTTAAATACAACGAATTCCGCTCGTTCAACCAGGAGTTAATCGCCAAGATCAGGCGCTTCAAGTTTCTTTTTGCGCACCGCTACCTCAAGAACATCGGCGACCTTCAGGGCGGCAACCAGTTCGGTTTCGAAACCAAATGGGTCATCAATCCTCTCTGGACCGTCGGTGGTTACATACGCTGGGACGCCGAGAGGGAAGGCCGCGACGAATACCAGGTCGCCTTCACCCGCGACCTCCACGACTTCCTGCTGGATTTCGGCTACAACGTCCGCAATTCTTCGATCGACAGCAGCAACAAAGAAGTGTTCTTCAATTTCAGGCTTAAAGCGTTTCCCGCCCTGAACCTCCGCACCGGCAGCCGCGCCGAATTCGCCGAGCCGCGTATCGGCCCGACCGTCGCAGGCGCTCAGACCGGAGCCATCCAGGACTTCACGTATTACGAAAATTATTAAAATCCAGAGAAAAGGTTAAAGGTAATATAAAAATGAATATCGGAATCATCGGTGCAGGTTATGTAGGTTTGGTCACGGGAGCGTGTTTTGCCCACATGGGTCACAACGTCCTTTGTGTGGACAACGACCTGAAAAAAATCGCGATGCTGAAGAAAACCAAATCGCCGATTTATGAGCCTGGCCTCGAGGAAATCCTGCAGGACACGGTCAAAAAGAAGCGCCTTCACTTTACCTCGAGCATTGACGAAGCTGTTCGCGACTGCGAAGTCATCTTCATTTGCGTGAACACACCGCCCAAGGAAAACGGGGAAGCCGACCTTTCCTACGTCGAAGGCGTCTCGCGCGACATCGCCAAGCGCCTGAAGTCCTACCGCTTGATCGTAGAAAAGAGCACTGTTCCCGTCCAGACCGGCATGTGGATCGCCAAGACCATCAAATCCATCCAGCCGAAGAAGAGCCTTTATGACGTAGCTTCGAACCCCGAGTTTCTGCGCGAGGGATCCGCCGTTCATGACATCCTGAACCCGGACCGCATCATTCTCGGCGTCGACAACCCCCGGGCCGAGAAGCTGCTCCGCAAGCTTTATGAACCCTTCAAGGCGCCCGTGCTCGTCACGGACCTGAAGAGCTCGGAGCTGATCAAGCATGCTTCCAACTCTTTCTTGGCCACGAAGATCGCGTTCATCAACCAGGTTGCGCGCGTTTGCGACGCAGTCGGCGCAGACGTGGAAATGGTCGCTAAGGGAATGGGCCTCGACCCGCGCATCGGACCCAGTTTCCTTAAGGCCAGCATCGGCTTCGGCGGTTTCTGCTTCCCGAAGGACCTGGCCGCTTTCCATCGCATGAGCGAGAAGCTCGGCGCACCATTCCACCTTCTGCAGGAAGTCATCAACAGTAATGAGGCGCAGAAGAAGTATTTCGTCCAGAAGGTCATCAACAACCTCTGGAACCTGAACAACAAGAACATCGGCGTGCTGGGTCTTGCGTTTAAAGCCAACACCGACGACATGCGCTATTCGCCGACCATCGATATCATTGAAATGCTGCAGGCCGAAGGCGCCAAGATCCAGGCTTATGACCCCGAAGCCATGGAACGCGCCAAGCTGGTGCTGAAGAACGTGACCTACAAGAAGGGCACTTACGAAACAATCGAAGGCGCGGACGCCCTAGCGATCCTGACGGAATGGGACGAGTTCAAGCAGCTCGACCTTAAGAAGGTCAAGAAGCTCCTGAAAAGCCCGGTTATTTTTGATGGGCGCAACCTTTATGACCCGAAGGAAATGAAAAAGCTCGGCTTCAAGTATTACTGCATCGGAAGGACGCAGGGAGAAGACTGATGAAAGGCATCATCCTCGCAGGCGGTCTGGGCTCGCGCCTTTTTCCGCTGACGAAGGTCACTAACAAACATCTTCTGCCCGTCTACAACAAGCCCATGATTTATTATCCGCTTGAGACGCTGGTCAATGGCGGTATCAAGGACATCCTGATCGTGACCGGCGGCAACTCCGCGGGCGACTTTCTGAGGCTGATAGGGAACGGCAAGGCATTCGGGCTCCGCAGCGTGAACTATGCATACCAGGAAGGCGAGGGCGGCATCGCTCACGCACTGGCCCAGGCCGACCAGATCGAGA
>CAZMMY010000208.1:1802-4192 GCA_964567495.1 uncultured bacterium | reverse complement strand
GCCTGCACAGGCTGCAATGCCTGCGTGGTGGCATGCCAGGCTGAGAACAATATTCCCGTGGTCGGCAAGACGGAGGTTCAGCGCGGGCGCGAAATGCACTGGCTCAGGATCGACCATTACTACAGCGGTTCTCCAGAAAATCCTGAAAGCCTGCACCAGCCCGTCCTCTGCATGCATTGCGAAAACGCGCCGTGCGAGCCCGTTTGCCCCGCGGCCGCGACCACGCATAGCAACGAGGGTTTGAACGAAATGACCTACAACCGCTGCGTGGGCACGCGTTACTGCTCCAACAACTGCCCGTACAAGGTCCGCCGCTTCAATTTCCTGGAATATTCCGATTCCAATACTGAAGTTCTGAAGTTCCTCCGTAATCCGGACGTTACGGTCCGCACCCGCGGCGTGATGGAAAAGTGCACTTACTGCGTGCAGAGAATTAATCACGCGCGCATTGAAGCCAAAAAAGAAGACCGCAAGGTACGGGATGGTGAAGTGGTCACGGCCTGCCAGTCGGTTTGTGCTTCAGAGTGCATTTCATTCGGCAACATACTTGACCCGGAAAGTACGGTCTCGAAGATGAAGGCCTCCCCGCTGAATTACGGAATTTTAACGGATCTGAACACCAAGCCGCGCACCAGTTACCTGGGCAAGCTGCGTAATCTTAACCCTGAAATCGGAGCGCCGGCGCATGTCTAAAGACAAACACAAGAAGCTCAGAAAGCCTCCCGCGCCTGTGATCGAGCCGGGGCACACGTATGGCTCCGTTACGGAAAAAATCAGCGCCATTGTTTTGGGCGGCAAGCAGCCCAAGGCCTGGTTCATCGGCGCGGGGATCGCCTTTACTCTGGCTCTCGCGCTGCTCTGCACCATCGGCCTGCTTTTCCTGAAAGGCGTCGGTATCTGGGGCGTCAACGTCCCGGTAGGCTGGGGTTTCGATATTCTGAATTTCGTCTGGTGGGTCGGTATCGGCCATGCCGGCACCCTTATTTCGGCCATCCTGCTTCTGCTTCGGCAGAAATGGCGCACCTCGATTAACCGTTTTGCCGAAGCCATGACGCTTTTCGCCGTGGCCTGCGCCGGGCTGTTCCCGCTGCTGCACATGGGCCGCCCCTGGCGCGCGCATTATCTTTTCCCGTATCCCAGCACCATGGGTGTGTGGCCGCAATTCCGCAGCCCGCTGGTATGGGACGTTTTCGCCGTTTCCACCTATGCAACGGTCTCGCTGCTTTTCTGGTACGTGGGCCTGATTCCTGATCTTGCGACACTCCGCGACCGCGCCAAGAACCAGTTCGCGCGTATCGCTTACGGCGTCCTTTCGCTGGGCTGGCGCAATTCAGCAGTCCATTGGCACCGATATGAAACCGCTTCGCTGCTTCTGGCCGGCCTGGCCACGCCGCTGGTTGTTTCCGTGCATACGGTCGTCAGCTTCGACTTCGCCATGTCGGTCATCCCGGGCTGGCACGCCACGATTTTTCCGCCGTACTTTGTCGCGGGCGCGATTTATTCCGGTTTTGCCATGGTCATGACGTTGGCCATTCCGCTTCGCGCCGTCTATGGCCTGGAAGGCTTTATTACTCGCCACCACCTGGACAATATGGCCAAGGTCATGCTGGCGACTTCAATGATTGTTTCCTACGGTTACATCATGGAAATTTTCATGGCCTTTTATGGCGGCAACACTTACGAGACGTACATGATCCAGAACCGTATGTTCGGCCCGTACGCGCCTTTCTACTGGACGCTCATCCTGTGCAATGTCTTAACGCCGCAGCTTCTCTGGTTGAGCAAGGTGCGCAACAACAACGCCATTCTTTTCGTGATCTCGATCATTGTGAACATCGGCATGTGGCTGGAGCGTTTCATTATTATCGTAACCAGTCTTCACCGCGATTTCCTGCCGTCTTCGTGGGGGATGTACAAAGGGACCCTTTGGGACTGGGCCATGTTCCTGGGCACGATCGGCCTGTTTTTCTCGCTTCTATTCCTGTTTATTCGCTTCCTGCCCATGATTTCTATTTTCGAAATGCGCACGATTCTGCCTAAAAAAGAGGAACATAAACACTAATGCATCAAGCGGAAGAAAAACCTCCTTATTACGGCCTGCTTGCGGAATTTGAAACTCCGGAAGATCTCCTTTCGGCCTGCCGCAAGGCCTATGGCCAGGGCTACCGTAAAATGGATGCGTATTCTCCATTCCCTGTGGAAGAATTAGCCGAAGCTGTGGGCTTTCATCACACGAAGTTGCCGCTTATTGTGCTCGCGGGCGGCATCATCGGCTGTGTTGGCGGTTATCTGATGCAGTACTGGATTTCAGTCATCAATTATCCGCTGAATATCGGCGGTAAGCCCCTCCATAGCTGGCCTTCTTTTATTCCGGTCACGTTCGAATGCAC
>CAZMMY010000208.1:0-1792 GCA_964567495.1 uncultured bacterium | reverse complement strand
GAACGGCCTGCCGCAGCCGTATCACCCTGTGTTCAACGTGCCGCAGTTTGAGCATGCTTCCAAAGACCGTTTCTTTCTGTGTATTCAGTCTAATGACTCGCAGTTTGATCTAGTCAAAACCAGGCAGTTTCTTCAGGGCCTGCATCCGGCCAGCGTCGCCGAGGTCGACTTCTGATGGACAGAGCACAGATGACAGAAGTCGGAAGTCAGAGGCCGGTTTTTTTCCCGTTGTCCGTTCTCTGTTTTCTGTTTTCCTTCTTCTGCTTTTCCGGCTGCACCAATGACATGAAAGACCAGCCGCGCTTTGAGGCCTACGAAGAATCGCCCTTTTTCACCGACGGCCGTTCGGTTCGGCCCGCGATCGAGGGTACGGTGGCCCGCGGCCAGCTGCGTGAAGATGATGCTTTTTACACGGGCAAGAGCGAAGGCAAGTTTGTGGAAAAAATTCCCATCGACATCACCGAGGACGTTTTGAAAAGGGGCCAGCAGCGCTATAAAATTTATTGTATTGTCTGCCATGATGCTGCCGGTTCGGGCAGCGGAATGATCATCAAGCGCGGGTTCAAGCCGGCGCCCACAAGTTTTCACAGCGAACGCCTGCGGAGCATGCCGTCGGGATATTTTTATGACGTCATCACGAAAGGGTACGGCTCTATGACCGATTATTCCATGCAGCTTGAGCCGGCGGACCGCTGGGCGGTCACAGCCTATATCCGCGCGCTTCAATTGAGCCAGAACGTTCCTGCTGCGCAGCTTGCCGCTGCGGACAAGGAAAAACTGGCGGGGCAGAAATCATGAAGAAAGCCGCTTCAGGAGTCGTATTGCTTGTGTTCGCGCTGGCCATCGGCCTGGGAGACAAATCCCAGCTGATGCGTTCCTATCTGCTGGCTTTTCTTTTCTGGATTGCCGTCCCGCTCGGTGCGATGGGCCTGTGCTGCCTTCACCATTTGACGGGCGGCCGCTGGGGCAAGGGCCTGCGACCCTACTGGGAAAGCGTCCTTCCGACAGTGCCTTATTTCGCTCTGTTTTTTATTCCGCTGGTGCTCGGCATGCAGTATCTCTTTCCCTGGGCCGACCCGCACCATCACGCCGAAGGCCATCACGTGATTACGCCGTTCAAGCAATGGTACCTTAGCGCGCCCGCATTCACAGTGCGCGGCATTGTTTATTTTGCCCTCTGGGGTTTTATCGCCAAAATGCTGGATCGCTGGGGCCGCGAGTTTGCGCATGAAGAACATGCCCCCAGCCGCCTTCAGGTGCTCGGCGGCGTTGGGCTTGCGGCGTATGCCCTGACCATCACGCTTGCTTCGATTGACTGGGCGATGTCGCTCGATCCGGAATGGTATTCCACGATTTACGGAATGATTTTCATGGTAGGCCAGGCGCTATCCGCGCTTTCATTCGGCGCATGGATCACGGCCCGCTGGATGCGAGACAAGAAAATCGAGGGTGCAACCCAGGGGCATTTCCATGACTTCGGCAACCTTCTCCTGGCCTTTGTCATGCTTTGGGCGTATGTTTCCCTTTCACAGTTTCTGATCATCTGGTCCGCTAATATTCCTGAAGAAGTTCCCTGGTATATCGACCGCTCGAAGGGCGGCTGGGAAGTCCAGGCGGTGGTCAACGTGGTCCTGCAGTTTTTTGCGCCGTTCCTGCTCCTGCTTGCCAAGGCGCGCAAGACGGACCTGCGGGCGCTGGGTATGATTGCAGGTGTTATTTTCCTGATGCGGTTCTTCGACCTGATGTGGACGATCAAGCCGTCTTTTTCGCCTTCGTGGAGCCTTCATCCCCT
>CAZMMY010000207.1:0-4213 GCA_964567495.1 uncultured bacterium | reverse complement strand
AAAAAGACAACCTGCCCTCGGGAGCGGGCCTGCAGACCGCGGAATGGCCCGGCGCCAAATGGAACCAGGAGCCGCACATCGGCGCGTACGCCAACCCCAACAACGGTCCGTACGAAATCGTCATCGTGGGTTCCGGCCCCAACTGCGCTTCGGCTTCGAAATATGTCGACACGAACTTCACCATTCAGGCGGACATCCGCGACCTGAAAGCGGGATCGGCGGCGCGCGCTTCGGGCCTCGACCTGACCATCCAGTACACGCGGGTGCGCGTGATCGGGCCGAACACTTCCCACGACTTTCTGGGCGCGGACATCACTCGCGGTAATATCCCCGGCCTGGGTACGGGCAATTACGGCAAACGGCTGACGGTCAATAAACCGAACGTGCTCAACAAGCTGGAAGACGGCAAATGGGCCATCAGGGTCTACGACAATTTCGACGGCGTGGGCAACCTGCTGGACTCCGACCCGGGCACGCCCGCGAGCGACCCTTACGAAAACGACATCGAACTTTACTAGGTTCTGAAAATGAAAAAAATACTTCTGATCTCGGCCGCTATTTTTCTGTTCGCCTGCGCCTGTTCCTTGCAGGCCCACATCGGCGACGACGAGAAAGAGATCCAGACGGAGTTCATCCGGGCCAAAAACTTTTTCCACGAAGGCAAAGCGGACAAAACCGCCTCCATCCTGAAGGGCCTGGCCGAACACGAACACCACCCCGCTTTCGCCAGGGTCAAGGCCTCAGCCGCCATCGCCGACCTGCTCCGCTCGCAGCACGGCAAGGGCCGCGCGGACGGAAAACTGGCCGAAGACCTGAAAAAATACATCGCGGAGCTGAAGCCGGAAGTTGAGCAAAGCGGCGCTCCGCCCATGAAAAAAATTCTGGAGCCGCAGCTGGCTTACGCCGCGGACACGCTGAATTTTCTGGACGCGAAGAAACCCTTGCCGGCGCGGCCTGAAAACGCGGAGAAGGAAATCCAGAGGCTATCCCGTGAGCCCCGTTACGCCAAAGCTTCCGCTGCGGGCATCCGTATCCTTGCGCTCGGGAAAATCGCCAAGCAGCTGGAGAAAGAAAATCCCATCGAATCGCTGCTTCTGGACGAACAGCTTTGGCAGGAATCGCGGAAAGCGGACTTCGCCGCCATCTCCCGGGACGCAGGCGCTGAGACGGCGCAGGAAATTTCCGCGGAAGTCATGCGCGCGGCGGGGCACATTAATACTTCCTACTGGGCCAGGAAATTCACCTACGACCTCGGCAAGCTTCCCGACGTGAAAATACTCGAAGAGATTCTGAAGAAATTTTCTGCCGCGCTCGCGGCCAAAGACACCGCAAAAATCCAAGCTATGTTCCACCCCGCTTCGGCTTTCCGTACGGAGATCCTGGCTTCCATTCAAAGCGGCGAGCTGGCCGCGCTGGAATATAGCGGATGCGGCGCTCTCCAGTGGGGCACGAACGCCGCCAGCCTCCGCCTGACCTGCAGCGTCAAAGGCACGCGCACGATCCAGGGGAAAACCGAAACAGCCGAGGGAAACAAGACCCTGGCCTTCCGGAAGGACAAGAACGCATGGCTCCTCGAGCAAATCTGAAAAAGGCCTTCTGGCTTTTTCTTTTTCTTCTCCTGCTGGGAAAGGAAGCCTCGGCCCTTACCGTTTCCGGCACCATTCTCGATACGGCCGGCACAGCTGTTCCGGAAATCAAAGTCTGCGTCATGGATTACAACCCCGGCTGGTTCGACACGGAACGCGACTGCGTTCTCACCAACAGCGCGGGCGCGTATTCTTCCAATAAAGTCCTGAAAGACGACGACGTTTACCTCAAGGTTTATTACGAGTCGCCACTCAACGCGGCCCTGGCCCCCGGCCGCATCGTGCGCGCCGTCCATGACAGCAGCTCTTCGACGCTGACGCTGAGCACCGCAGGCCACTCCGGAGGTTATCTGCCCGACCTTCAAAACAACGCCACCCTGAACGTGCCTTCTTTCCCTGGAGAACCCGCGGTAGGGCCCGAACTGACCGGCCTGACAGCGGTGCGCGAAGTTTTCGCCTACATCGCCGCCCAGGGCGTGACCGGCTACACCGTTGCTTACGACGTGACCGTGGACGTCAGGGTCGGTGACCCGGATTTCTGGCCCAGCGCTTCCGGCTCGACCAAAACCATCAACTGCGGCCTCAACAGGATCAACGAGTGGGCCACTTTTTACCACGAAATGGGCCATCTGATCGCGTACGCGATTTACAATGAACGCTGGCCCGCCAGCCCTTATATCGGTTATCACCACACAACAGACGCGCACAGCGACCAAGGCTTCGCAATCTGCGAAGGCTGGGCCGAGGGCGTTCAGCTCGCGGTCAGCGGTTTCACAGGCAAAGGCACGACCAGCCTCTTTTCTTCCACCGCTTGGCGCGGCCGCGGAGGCATCCGGGTCGGAGAAAGCGGCCCTTACACCCATTTCGGCGAACCCACGGGCTCGGACAACTCCGGGGAAGTCGTGGAAGGCGCCATCGGCAATATCATCGCCAGCGCCAATTTTCGCTATATGATGGAAGGACTGGTGGCAACCAGCCCCGACCGTTACTGGGACCTTCTGCGGGGCTTTATTGGGCGCGCCGGGACCGGCCCGGCGTTGACCGGGGTGTTTCCTCCGCAAAGAAAAAACGGGATCGTCTACAGCCGCGCAAAATTCACGGGCTTCGAGGAAAAAGCGCCCAACAGCGTCCAGGTGGGCGAAGGCAGCTTCGCCATTATCGACAAAATCGCTTTCATGCGGGGAAAGGTCCATCCGAAATTCGCGCAGGTCACGGCGGCCGAGCTTAATCTGGCGTCCGGCCAGGTCATCGGCATCGACAAGATCGAAATGGGCTGGGCAGACGCCTCGGACGGCCTTACGGAAAAATTTCCTTCATTACTGTTCTCGGACTGGAGCGGCCCCGTGCCCTTCGCGCCTCGCAGTATCGTTTTCGACAGCGTCGACAAACTGAGCTACGACCGCGACCTGGACTTGATTCTGAGAGTGCAGGACATTCACGGCTCGTGGGACGACTTCGACCCCAACTTTACCGGAGACCCCGTCCCTTCCAGCGGCAAGGACTACTCCAGCAACGAACGCTGGCTGAAACGCCTGAACACCTGGTACAACCAGGACAATTACGCAGACAACGATGACGAAGGTAAGGTCATCGTCGACAATAACGACCCCATTATGGGCGACAAGGATATCCGCCCGCCGGCGTCGGCAAAAAAATCCTGGCTCACGGGCGGCGACGGCACTTACGTGCGCATCTATCCCCCGGCTTCACGCTCTTGAAACGCTGTTTTTTTATTTGCTGAACGGGGCCTAAAGTTTTAGACTGAAGCCGTCAATCAAGAAAGGAAATTTATGAACACGACCACTCGCAAAAACATTTCTTCCGGCGGCAAATGGGAACCTCTTCTCGGCTATTCACGCGCAGTCAAAGCGGGTCCTTACGTCCACGTTTCCGGCACCACTGCAAGCTCTCCTGACGGCCTTGTCGGTATCGGAGATTCGTATGCACAAACGATCCAGGCGCTCAAAAACATAGAAGCTGCGCTGAAGCAGGCGGGCGCCGCCATGAAAGACGTGGTCCGCACGCGCGTTTACTGCACGCACATCGGCGACTGGGAAAAAATCGGCAGGGCGCATGGCGAATTTTTCGGCGATATCCGCCCGGCCATGGCCATGGTCGAAGTCAGCAAGCTGATCGATCCGCAGATGCTGGTCGAGATCGAGGCCGACGCTTATACCGGCTAGTTCAAAGCCCGCGGATGTGCCGCCACTTGTCTTTCCAGCGGCGGTGGGACCATATCCATTGCTCCGGATATTTCAGGATAAACTGCTCGAGCGTTTTATTCAGGGCAAGCGTCGTTTCCTCTTCTCCTCTTTCACCTTCAATCAAAGGAGCCTCCGGCAGGACCTCGATTAAAAACTCCCCCGGCCCTTTATGCAGACAGGCCATGGGTACAAGGGCCGCGCCCGTCCTGGCAGCCAGCCGCGCGGGAATCGACGTCGTGGAAGTCGGATGACCGAAAAAATCCAGCCATAACCCTTCATGGCCGGCCCACTGGTCGATCAAAATCGCGACGTAGTGGTTGCGTTTCAGCTCCCTCAAAACTTCACGGATGGAAGACTTGCGGTCGATGGCGTTCAGCGTCATCTGCCTGCGCAGGTCCCTGACCCAGGCATGGATCAGCGGGT
>CAZMMY010000206.1:0-4225 GCA_964567495.1 uncultured bacterium | reverse complement strand
GAAGAGTCAGAGTCTTAATTCTAGAACAGGAGTGATCATGAGCGCGATCGTGGAACTGAGGGACCTCAGAAAATCTTATGGAAAGAAGGACGCGGTCAAGGGCATCAGCCTCACCGTCGAAAACGGCGAGCTGTTCGTGCTGCTCGGCCCGAACGGAGCGGGCAAAACCACGACGCTCAAAATGATGTCGGGCCTTTTAAAGCCGACCTCCGGAACGATGAAGCAGGAGGTTGAAGCCAAACGGCTCCTGAGCTTCGTGCCTGACACGCCTTACGTTTACGAAAAATTGTCTCCTGTGGAACTCCTTCGCTTCGTGGGCAAGCTCTATGAAATGAAAGGCACGGAAATCGAGAAGCGCTCGGACGAGCTCCTGGAGTTTTTCTCACTCTCAAAAGTACGTGACGTCCTGATCGAGGAGTTTTCGCACGGCATGCGCCAGAAGGCCGTGCTTTCGGCCGCGCTTCTCCACAGGCCGAAAGTCCTGATCCTGGATGAACCCATGGTGGGCCTGGACCCGGTCAGCATCAAAAGCTTCAAGGACTTCCTCAAAGAGCAGACCCGCGGCGGCATGACCATCATTTTCTCGACCCATACTCTCTCCATGGCTGAAGAGCTGGCGGACAGGATCGCGGTCATCGACAAGGGCCTGATTGCGGCCATGGGCACGCTGGACGAATTAAAAAAAGGTGCGAAGCCCGGCGACAACCTCGAAGCCATGTTCATGAAACTGGTGCAGAAAAATTAAATGACCTCTCCTCTTTTTCTTTTATTCGGGCTGAAGGCCCGGATCGCGCGGAACGGCCTCAGCCAGCTGCTGCAGCGCTCGAAAGTCGAACTAGCGACCCTCCTGTTTTTTTTCGCGGGCGCGTGCGCGGGCCTGTTCGTTTTCTTCTATCAGAGCTTCCGTTTCTTCCGCTCACACGAGCCGTTCGGCCCCATCTTGATCGACGAAGCGTTCTATCTTTTCAATTTCGCGCTGTTTGTCATGATCCTGATTTCCTCAGGCGTATCGGCCTATACTTCGCTCTTCCGTTCCGGCGAAGTCCCTTTTCTGATCACGCGCCCGGCCTCCTGGAGCGACATCTATTTCGCCAAACTGAGCGAAACTTTATGGTACAGCTCCTCCGCCCTTCTGTTCGTCACGGTACCTTTCATGGCCGCGTACGGCCTGACCAATAACACGCCGCTATGGTTCATGCCGCTGTGCCTGGCGTTTTACATTCCGTTCGTGTTCCTGGCCGCCGCGCTGGGCACGCTGGCATCGGTCATCACCATCTGGTTCCTGCCCAGCCGCACACGCAGGCTGATTGCCCTTCTGATCGTGGTCGCGGGGTTTGCGGCTTTTTTCGCGCAGATCCAGCCCCAAATAGTGAAAGAGCAGGGCTCCATCGCGGGCATCATGAGCGGCTACCTGCCGCAGGTGGCGTTCGCCAAGAACCCCCTGCTGCCATCATCCTGGGTCACAAAGGGCATCCTTGCGGCGAGCCTGGTCAAAACGCAGGAGGCCCTGGAGTTCAAGGAAGGCCTGTTTTATTTTTTAGTCCTGCTCGCCAACACGCTTTTCATCCTGACGCCTTCCTGGTCGGCCGGAACGCGGCTTTATCCGGCGGCCTTTCTGAAAGCCCAGGACCACGGCGAGGCCCGCAAACTGAAAAGGGCGCGCTTCACACGAGTGTTCGAGAAAATCTTCGACCGGCTGCCTTGGCCTTCGAAACCCGCACTCGGGTTCCTGGAGAAGGACATCAAGATTTTCGTGCGAGAACCCGCCGAATGGTCCCAGCTCCTGATTTTCTTCGGTCTGCTCCTGCTTTATTTCGCAAACCTGAAGAACCTGCAGTTTCATGTACTGAAAGACTTCTGGAAAAACCTGGTTTTTATCCTGAATACGGTGGGAACTTACGTCGTGCTTTCGAGCTTCAGCATGCGCTTCGTATTCCCGATGCTGTCGCTGGAAGGGCATAAAATCTGGATGATCGGGACAGCGCCGATCCGATACTCTTCCCTGCTGCTAGAGAAATTCTTCCTCGGCACTTCACTCTCGCTGGCCATGACGCTGCCGCTGGTCTTTCTTTCGGGGTGGATGCTGGAAATAGCCGAGGCCCGGATTTTCTATATCCTGGGCCTCGGCTTTTTCGTTTGCGTGGCGCTGACCGGGCTTTCAGTGGGCTTTGGCTCCATCTTCATCAACTTCAAAAGCGACAACCCGTCGCAGATCATCTCGGGCTTCGGCGGCTCTATGCTGCTGTTGAGCCACATGAGCTACCTGGCCCTGATCGGCGCCCTGCTTTTCATTTCAAAGGACCCTGCGCCCGTGGTGTTTGTCATGATGGCGGCCATCAGCGTCCTGGCAGGCGCCATTCCCCTCAAGCTCGGCGTCCGCTCCATTAAGCGGATGGAGTTTTAGCCTGCCGGAGGGAAACGCAGCGGCTCCGAGTCCACCACATCTCCGAAGGAATCCGGGCCGGAAGTGAAAGTCTCGTCTACCGGTTTTCCGTCGATCTCGCCCGTGATATGGAAAATATATCGTCCGGGCTTTGCAGGCAAAAAATAGGCCGCGTATGAACCGGGCTGCTTGTACCGCGCCTTAAATGGGAGCTCCAGCGTCTGCGGAGAATCCAGCCTTGAAACGGCCGCTTTCAGTGTTTCTGCCAGCCCCTCCACCGGTTTTCCGGCCCGGGAAACCTTGAAATCGACCCCATTCATCTGGCCGCTGAAAGCGGGTTCCGTCAGGAATCCCACCACCATACTCAAACCTTCCGCCGTTTCCCTGCGTTCATGCGCAGATGCCGTGCAGGCGGGAAGTAAAACACAGACCGCAAGAAAAAGAACGTTTCTGAACCAAACCATTGCCGCCTCCTTGTTTTAGCCCCATTTAAATTCCACGCCGCTCACGACCGTGCGGCCGTCGCCAGGCAGGAACTGGGCCGCGTCGGCGCCGCCGGCGTTCGCGATCACGCCTGTAGACGAAGCATAGATTTCGTCCGTCAGGTTTTTGGCTTCAACGAAAAACGAAAGGCCTTTCTTCGTCCGGTATCCGCCCTTCAGCCCGAGAAGCGCGTAGGGATACGTAAACAGCGTGTTGTTCATATCCACGGCATGATCTGAGCTCAGCTCCATGTTTGGGCCGAAATAAATCCCCGCCGGATGTTCGTACATAAGCTCACCTCGCACGAAATGCGCCGGGATTCCGGGAAGCGAATTATTACTGAACGCCGGGTCTTTTGAAAACCTGAACTTGCTCAGATTGTAGATACCCCGGACCACCAGCCGGTCCGGCCCTTCGCGGCGTTCGCGCAGGCCGAGCAGGTCTTTGGCTTCGAAGCCTTCCGGCTCGGTGAAGGGCGCCGTTTCACCGTCTTCTAGAATGCCCCGGAGCAGATCAATGCCGGCTCCAAACTCGACCCCCTGGTGCCGGGTGCCATAGGCGTTTACCGTGCCGAGCGGGTTGCCCTGCGCGTCATTCAGGCTGAGCAGTTCGTTTTCGACCCAGGAATAATAATAGACCGCGTCCCAGGTAAAACGGCCGTGCTCGCCTCGCGTGCCGAACTCGACAGTGCCGGCTTCCTGCTCGGTAAGGTCAAAAATGCCCCCGCCCGCGCGGTTGGAAAGCTCTCCGAAACTGGGCGGCTCGAAACTGCGGCTGAAGTTGGTGAAAAACTGCACGTTGTCTGTGACTTCGTAACGGACGCCGATCTTGGGGCTCCAGCCCATGTAGGTCGGGTGCCCGCTGTTATCGCCGTCGGACAGGAATTTGTCCCGGGTTTTGCGCGAGGCGTAGCTCCACTGGAGGCCGCCCACCAGTGCCAGCTTTTCCAGCACATAAAACTGCTCCTCTGCGTACAGATCGAGGTTGTAATTGTGCTGTCTGCTCTCAACCGTGCGCGCGCCGCGCTCGCCGCCGGCGTTGACGAACTGGATATTGTCCGTGACGCCGAAAACCGGGCTGAAGCCGAAGGTCAGAATGTTCTTTCTGCTAAAAACCTCTTTTTCGTTAATGTAGCGCAGGCTCGCGCCGAAATCATTGCTGAGCTGTTCGATGACCTGAAAGATCGGGTGAAACAGATCTTTGCGCACATAAAACCCCGCGGCTTCAAGGGTCTGGTCGTCGGCCTTAACCGTGGTTTTGTTTCCAAACTGAAACAGGTCGAAATCGCGTTTCTGGTTGCCCGTCCCGGTGCGCTGCTCGATCCCGCGGTAGCCCGTCATCTCGGTCCCGTTGTCCGAC
>CAZMMY010000205.1:0-4225 GCA_964567495.1 uncultured bacterium | reverse complement strand
CCTGGATGCCGGGCCTTCCGCGGTCGGCGCTCAGAATTTCTTCCAGGCGGAAAAGCTTTACGCCAGCGGCTCCGGAGCGTGAAAGCACGGAGCCTTCAGCGCCTTGTTCAGCCATGACCGCCAGGTCGATTTCGTCGGCGGAAATCAGCACCGGCTGGTCGCGGAAAACCGCGGGAAGGAGCGCTCGCTTGCCGAAATAATGGTCCAGGTAACCGTAAATTTTACCGAGCCTTTCAAGGTTAGCGCGGGTGCCTGGGTCGGGATTGACGACAAAAACACCTTTCTTGCCGTCGACCATGCCAGCATCTCCGGAGCGTACACTTTCGAACGTAAGGCGGGGCTTCTCGAGGTCAGCCGAAGTCACAACGACGATGTCGTTCTTCTTGGCAAAAATATACCAGTGCGGAATGCGCAGTTCGCCTTCGTTCTTGGGAGCGACAATGGCCACAACCTTGCCGTGGCCGCGCAGGTTGCCCATCAGGCGGTTGTAATCGGATTCATTGCGGATCTCGCGCGCGAAAACCACGATGGGCTTGTCTGAACGGGCTTTCGGGTCGCCGTTTTCAACCACGTCGTAATAGCGCATTAAAAAATTCCAGCGGGCGTCGTCGATCCTGCCCTTGAAAGACCATTCCCCTTGAGAATCCGCGGAGACCTGGTTTTTGAAGAAAAACTTCGAAGCCGCATAGCTGAGCGGGCGGCCCTTGCGCAGCTCCTCACGTACGAAAACGTCAAATTCACCGACCCATTCATCGCTTGGAAAGGCGTCCTTGACCAGGATCAGGGCTTCCTGGTGCCTTTTCAGCTCCTGCTGGACGCGCGCCGCTTTTTCCAGGTCGGAGTCGCTGTGCTCATAAATGAAATTGTAACTGTTAAACTCCGCCGCAATGCCTCGCAGATAACCAAGCTGTTCCCTCATAGTGGTCAGGTTGTGCTGGACGCGGTCCACGTTGCCCTGAAGCTGTTCATCCTCGGGATGGGCCTCCGCTTCGCGCTTGGCCGTCGCCAGCCCAGCGGTCATTGAGGCGACTTCAATCTTGATTTTAGCGATGGAGTTTTTGAGCGCGAGACGGGGAGATTTTCCCTGCTTAATTTCTTCAATAATAGGCAGAATTTCTTTCTCGAGCTGTTCCTTACGCGCGGCTGAAAGCATTCTTTCGTGGTGGGCCACGGACTCGACCTCGGTGTTGAAACCATACGGGAGATTAAGGATGACGTCGTAGAGTTTAATCATAACCTGGTCAACCAGCTGTTCGATCAGGAGATCGCGCGCCTTATCGACGGTCATGGTGCCGGCGGCCTGCGCGATGAAAAGGAAATCTTCGCGCGTCTCAAGTGCTTCAGCCAGCGCGCCCAGAATTTCGCGAGCCTGGACACTCAGAGCCTTCGCATTGGCCGCGTCCTGAAGATGATTGGTAACAACGGCTTCGGCGCGGTGCCGCGTCGTGCGCACAGCGGCCTTGAAATCGGGAAGCAGCGCCTGCACATCCGCAAACGCGCGCTGGTACTGTTCCGTCCAGGCGTATTTCTGGCGGACGCGCGCCCAGGTGCGGTCGAGCGCGCTTTCCTCGTTCTGTAATTTGATGGCGACCTGGTCATCGGGATCATGCGGACGCACGAGCGAAACATCGGGCCGGCTCTGCTTAGGTTCCCAGATCACAATCTCGCCGGAGACAACTTTGAGCATTTTCGGCGACACGCCTTTAATAGAAGCGTTGTCCAGGCGGACCTGGAAATCGCGCCACAGCCCCCTGCCGGGCGTGACCGCGCGCATTTCGGAGCGGCTCAGGAGAGCGAGGTCGGCGGAAGCCCTGACGACGCTTCGCTCTTTCATCTCTTCGGACCGTGCAAGTGCGGACGCAAACTCCGGGCTGCCGATCTTCAGCCTTGCGATAAGCGCCTCGAACTCGGGAAGAAGGCCTTTTTTACGGACCAGCCCGCCGGGGAATTGCGTATTGACCCAGAACTCGTCAAGGAAATCGGTGTCCGTACGCAGCCATTGATTAAGGTAAGCAGGGTCTGTGACCGCGCGGCGGAGTTCGGTCACGCCGATGTGATATTGAGGGTTGGATTGCAGAAAAACACGTTCGAGCAGATCCAGTCCGCCGTTTCTCGCGAAAACGAGAAGGCCGGCTTTCAGCTCGGCCGAGTGCCGCTTTTTTTCGAAGAGGAAAATTTCGTGCATCCTCTCGTGGCCGAGATTGAGCGTGAGGACGGCGCGGGATTCCGGCTTGAGCATATAGTCTGCGAAAGCCAGGACGTTCTGCAGAGAATAGAACAGCCGGTAGGACCGCCTGAAAGAAGCAGGCTCATTGACCATCCAGTTTTCAAGCTTCTCCATTTCAGCGTAAACCGCGGTGCCCACGACAAAACGTTTAAATCCTTTTAAAAGGCCGGCCATGTATCCGCGCGCTTCTTCCGCGCCTTCTTCCGAAAGATAAGTGCCCTGCAGCCATACCGCGGCCTCTTCTTCCTCCCGGATGCCTTCCAGAAGAGCCGGGGGAAGAGACGGCATGACCTGAAGATTCGCGATGATCCGCATCATCGCGAAGGGCTGGCCCTGAGTGTCATGCATGAACGCGCTTAAAAAAGAATGCAGCTTGATGAAAACGCCGTTGAGCGACATGAGATCGGAGGAATATATTTTGCCCAGCCGTTCGTCGAGACCCTGGAGGCCGGCCTGGGGAACGGCCTGCGCCGGGGCCAGGACAATATTTACAGGAGCGGCAGCCGACGGCACCTCTGAAACCGCGGGCAAAAGCTCGTCTTTACGCGGCGAACGGGTCGGATCCGGAAGTTTCTGGGCAAGTTTAGGGAGCAGGACCTTCAGGTCCGCAAGCGCGGCCGCTTCGCTGGAAAAATCGATCTTGAGAGTGACCTGGGCGGTCCCGACCTGGACGTCTGCGCTTTCAAGCCCGCCCAGCCCCATGAAACCGGTTTTGACGCGAGGCGTTACCACGATCTTATATTTGTTCTCAAGAGCGGAGCTCAGAAGGAAACGCGGGTCCTTGTCCGCACCCTGCTGGGTTTTGAAATATCCTGAAACCGCCGCGCGGACCGCTTCATACTTAGAAGACATGTCGGAAAAACTGATGTGCGCCCGAATGTCGAACGCACGCATCTCTGAACGCCTGGCGGTTTTCTGATAGATGGCCGCACGGCGAGCCTGGTTAAAGCGGCCCTTGATCTCCAGGCGCCGCATGGGCTGCGGAGGCGGAAGGTCCGGCATGATGCGGATCGGCGCTTCGCCGTAACTCAGAAAGCCGCGTTCATTGACGCGTTCCAGGACTTCAGCGGTCAGCGTTTCGCCGAAACCAGCGGCTGGGCGGTAAACATGGATGATGTCGTAATTCCGATTCAGGATCTGGCGGCCCTCGGAATCACCCACACGATAGCGGACGTAGCGGATTTTTCCGCCCAGAATGAAGACGTAGTTTTTTTCCTTGAACCCGTCTTCGTCAGAAACGCTCCGGCTCAGCAGAATGCCGCCCAGTTTCTTAATGTCGTTTTCAAGCGCATAATCGTCTTTGTCCACAGCCTCGATGTCGGAAGCGTCGTATGCAAGCATGACGCGGAGAACGTCCCGGCCCGCGGAGGGATAAAACAGGGTGCGATGCGCGCCATACCGGGCATGCTGATAAATCGAGTCCATGTTTTCACTGAAGGCCTGAACACGGGCGCCGTAATCCTCCGGCACGGAGGCGTCAAACCAGAACCCCAGCGACTGCGGAGTCCATTCCCCGGCCAGCAGCCGCGCATATCGCTTGACCGCGGCGGCGCGGGAAAACGAAACGCGGAGCGTTTCTGTCCACGTCGGAGCTGTCGTCTCGCCCTCGGAAACGGAACGCAGTTCAGAGCGTTTTTCATCGCCCTCCGCATCCGCGGTTTCTCCGGGCGCGCCTGTGGCGCCCTCGACCGAGGACGGTTTTTTCGCCGTAAAAACATTGACGCGTTTGAGCAGGCCGTTCATGAGCGCAAATTCCGCGTCGCCAAACCTTTTGGCGGTACGCTTCAGAGGCTTCTTCTAGCCTCGCATAGACCCAGTAGCCCAGGTATTTGTAAGCCTTCGGGTCGTGGACCTTCATCCACGCCTCGAGCGCGGCGACCATTTTTTCGGCGTCATCAAAAAACGAAGAGCGACCGTCTTTCGCCTTTTCTATCATGGGCTGGACAGGGTCTTTGACCGCAGCCGGCATGAAAAGCGGCTTGTATCCGTAAGCGGCCT
>CAZMMY010000204.1:1038-4228 GCA_964567495.1 uncultured bacterium | reverse complement strand
TCTGCATCGTGCCAGAAAACCGGCGTGAGCTGACGACGGAAGGCGGCCTGGACGCGCGTGCTAAAAGGCGCGAACTCGCGGCGGCTGTGCCGAAGCTGCGGAAAAAAGGGATCGAAGTCAGCCTTTTTATTGACGCGGACCCCGTGCAGGTTGTGACGGCTTTTCAGGTCGGCGCGGACGCGATCGAAATCCATACCGGAAAATACGCGCACGCAAAAGGCGCGGCGCGGAAAAAAGAGCTCGCCCGCAGCCGCGACTTC
Source organism: uncultured bacterium (assembly GCA_964567495.1). GTDB lineage: Bacteria > Omnitrophota > Omnitrophia > Omnitrophales > Aquincolibacteriaceae > CAYLPP01. The sequence goes on along the minus strand of CAZMMY010000204.1, from coordinate 3,968 downwards.
GCCAGCCCGGGCATGCTGACCTTCCATCCGGGCGGCTTCGCATCCGCGACGCGGCCAAGCTGGCCCACGGCCTCGACCTGAAGGTCAACGCAGGCCACGGCCTTGATTATCAAAACGTAAAGCCTATTGCTTCCATCCCGCACATGAACGAACTGAACATCGGTTTTTCAATTGTCGGGCGCGCCCTTTATACGGGCATCGGGCAGGCGGTCCGCGAGATGAAGCGCCTGTGCCGCTGAAAGAATTTCCGGCCCGCCAAATAAGGGCCAGATGGAAACCCCGCAAAAAAGCTTCCCATAAAGGCGACTTCGGCCGCGTGTTTATCCTCGCCGGTTCCAAAGGTTTTACCGGCGCCGCGCATCTGGCCGCTGCGGCCGCACTGCGCTCAGGCGCCGGGCTGGTCACGCTGGGCGTCCCTGAGACCGTTTACGGGGTCCTGGCCCGGCGGGAAGCTGAGGTCATGGTCAAATCCTTCCCCGCGACAAAAACTGGTTCGTTTTCCCTGAAGGCGCTGAAGCCGGCCCTGGATTTTCTGAAAACTCAGGATGTCCTGGCGCTGGGGCCGGGCATTTCACGCAGTATTGAAACCCGCAAATGGGCGCTCGGGATTTTAAAAAAAGGCGGCAGGCCTGTGATTCTGGATGCCGACGGCATTAATGCCCTGGAAGGCCTCCATAGCTTGAAATTTCTCGGTAAAAATACCGTCCTGACGCCTCATGCCGCTGAATTCGTGCGCGCTTTCCGGTTTAACGTCTCCGGGAATGCCAAAGACCGCCTGGCCGCGGCGAAAAAGGCCGCGGCTCTTTTTGGCGGCGTTGTGGTGCTTAAGGGGCATGAAACCGTGGTTGCGTCCGGAACCGGAGAATTTTATGTGAATCACAGCGGTAATCCCGGCATGGCCAAGGGCGGCACGGGAGATGTTTTGACCGGAATGATCGCTGCGCTCGCGGGCCAGGGGCTTTCCCTTTTTGACGCGGCTTGCTTTTCGGTTTATCTGCACGGTGTCGCAGGTGATCTCGCGGTCCGCGAAATCGGCGAGGCGAGCCTGACCGCAGGCGATCTTCTGGATTTTCTTCCGCGGGCCATCAAAAAAATCCGCGGCATTTGACAGGGCACGGCAAAACCCTCCTTGTTTCCCCGGTTTTCCCCAAGTATCATAGATAGAAACTGATTTGCGCCAATAAACGGGAAAATTTCTATGGCCGAGAAGTATTTGTGCGTTCACGGGCATTTCTACCAGCCGCCGCGCGAAAACCCCTGGATCGAAGAGATCGAGAGGCAGGACAGCGCCGCGCCATGGCCCGACTGGAACGAGCGCATCTACCACGAATCCTACCTTCCAAATGCCCGCGCCCGCGTGCTGGACGACAAGGGCCGCGTTCTGGACATCGCCAACAATTACGAAAAGATGAATTTCAATTTCGGGCCCACTCTTTTTTCGTGGCTTGAAAGAAAACATCCCGAAACCTACCAGAAAATCATTGAGGCGGACCGCCTGAGCGCGGAGCGGCACGGCGGCCACGGCAACGCCATCGCCCAGGCCTATAACCATATGATTATGCCCCTGGCGACCCGCCGCGATAAAGTCACCCAGACCCGCTGGGGAATCGAGGATTTCCGCCACCGCTTCGGCCGGGCGCCCGAGGCCCTCTGGCTGCCCGAGACTGCATGCGACCGTGAAACGCTGGAAGTTCTTATGGCGGAGGGCCTGCGCTATGTCATCCTGGCGCCCAATCAGTCCCGGGCCGTGCGGCCCATCGGCCATCACGACTGGCAGGATGTTTCCGCCGGCCAGATCGACCCGCGCCGTCCTTACCGGTATTTCCATAAAAGCGAACCGGGCAAATTCATCGACATTTTTTTCTATGACGGCCCGATTTCCCAGGCCATGGGCTTCGAAAACCTTTTGTTTGACGCCAAATATTTTGCCGGCCGTATTGACGCAGCGATTGCGGAGGACGATTCCCGGCCGCAGCTTATCCATGTCGCGACAGACGGCGAAACTTACGGCCACCACAAGGCATTCGGCGACAGGGTGCTGGCTTATCTGATGAACGTTGAAGCGCCCCGCCGCGGTTATAAGGTCACTAATTATGCGGAGTTCCTTGATATATGCCCGCCTGAATGGGAAGTGCAGCTGAAAGAAGAGGAGAGCGGCGGCACTTCATGGAGCTGCGCGCACGGCGTAGGCAGATGGAAAGAGCATTGCGGCTGCCGCGGCGGCGGCCCGGGCGAATGGAACCAGCACTGGCGCAAGCCGCTGCGAGACGCCCTCGACTGGCTCCGCGACCGCCTGGCGGAATTATGCGACCGCGAAGGCTCTCGGTTTTTCAACGACGTGTGGGAAGCACGGGACGCTTACATCAAGGTCGTGATGGATCATTCCGAGGAAAGCCTCGATGCCTTTTTCTCGAAATACGGCCGCGGCGCGCTTTCGCCCGCCGACAGGGCAGCCGCGCTGAAGTTTATGGAATGCCAGCGCCACGCCATGCTGATGTACACCAGCTGCGGCTGGTTTTTCACCGAGATATCCGGGATCGAAACCATCCAGATCCTCGAATATGCAGCGCGCGCGCTCCAGCTTGCAGGAGAAGTTTCCAAAAATTATCCTTCGCTCGAAGGCGAGTTCGCCAAAAAGCTGGCCCAGGCAGAGAGCAATGTGCCTGAATTCAAAAACGGCCGCGAGATTTATGAGAAATGGGTCCAGCCCAAGATGGTTTCGCTTGAGAGCGTGACCGCCTTTTTTGCGATTGAGTCGCTGGTCGGCGAACCGCCCGAGCTGAAAGAGCCCTTTTCCTTTTACAGCACCCGCATCCAGGTCCTGCATCAGCGCAAAGAAGCTTCCGGCGACCTCAATCTGAATTTCGGCGCGGTGAAAATAACCTCCCAGCGGACGCTCGAAACCGAAGCCTTTGTTTTTATCGCGGTCC
>CAZMMY010000204.1:0-1028 GCA_964567495.1 uncultured bacterium | reverse complement strand
CCATATGGGCCTCTATGAGTTCCGCTGCTCAGTCAAGAAAATGGACGGCCCGGGCGAGCTGGAAAAGATGGAAAAGGAATTTTTTGACGAGCTCCATTCGCTGCACATCGTGGAAATGCTGCGGAAAATGGACGACGTGTTTGGGGAGACCTATTACGCCCTGAAGGACCTTCCCATGCGCGAGAGGCGAATGATTATCCGCGCGCTTACGAAGGAAGAAACCGAAAAAATCAGCGGCGGCCTGGAGCGTCTTTACGACGATAACCGCCGCATGAACGAGGTCTACCGTTCCGTTAACCTGCCGATCCCGGAACAGATCCGCTATGCGGCCCAGCATACGCTGGAGCGGCGGCTGCGCAGCGCCGTACAGGAAATGGCCAGAATAGGGTTCCCGCCGCAGAAAGCCGCGGCGGTCTACCGTATTCTGGAAAGCGCCAAGTCCTTCGACGTCAAGCTCCGAACGTCCGAGGAAGTCCATTTTCTTTCGCGCGAACTGGAAAAGCGCGCGCGCAGTTTTGCCGTGACCCGCGAGAAAAAACTCCTGCAGGAAGCCTCTCATATCATCAAGCTGGCCAAGAAGATGAAGATAGAGCTCGATATTGGCCGCCCCCAGGAGTATTTCTTTTCCTTTTTGAAGCACTGCGCCGATTTTCCCGAAAAGGTCCCCGCAGACGCGCGCTCCATGGCGCCGGAACTCCTTCAGATCGCCGCGGACTTGAACATCAATACGGAAAAATTCAAAAAAGTTTTCGGTTCTGCCGAAGTTTCTAAGACATAACCTTCATAAGGAGATCATGCCCCACACGGACGCTTTGACGCTGATGGTGCGCCGGTTTTTCGAGCAGGACCCTGCCCGCGCCGCGCATTCCCTCGAGACAATGGACGAGGACGACGCCCTTCGCGTTCTGGAAGTGCTGCCGAGCGAACTGTCGGTCGAGATCTTCCCGCACCTGCAGCCGCATTTCGCGGCCTCTCTTTTAAAGGGCCTGCCGCCTGAAACTGTCGGGCCGCTTGCCGAAAAGCTCGAC
>CAZMMY010000203.1:1453-4255 GCA_964567495.1 uncultured bacterium | reverse complement strand
CCTGCGGATCTTTCTGGGCGGGATCGTCAAATTCCGCTTCAAGATCGAGCGGTGACTTGAGCGCGTCGGTGACGTACAGGAATCCGTCTTTCTTGGTGCCCAGGTCCACAAACGCGGCACCCATGCCGGGGATAACGGTCTTGACGCGGCCCTTGTAAATATTGCCGAACAGCTTGTCGGCATCCGCTCGTTCAATATAAAACTCTTCAAGGCGGCCGTCCTCGAGAATAGCCACCTGTTTTTCATTTGCATCCAGACTGATTAGAATATCTCTCTTCATGATTTCTTTCTCACCTTCTACTTGGTTGACTTCTAGCGTGTGGCGCGGATCTTAACGACGTCCACGTCCTGTTTGAGTTCATCGAGTTTTTGAATAATTTCTTTCTGCGTGGCGAGTATCTGGTCCAGTTTCTTTTCGACAGAAGCGGTCTGTGCCTTCTGGGCCGCAGCAGCGGGAGTATCGGCGGCAAAGGCGGACGGGGCAAGGCAGAGCACGGCCGGGAGGAAAATCGATAATGCGAATTTCATGCTGTCCTTTCCGGGATGCGGAAGGAAAACCTGAGGAAGTGAAAGCTGTAAAAAAGAACGATCAGGCCGCTGTCTGCTGCTGCGCGGCTTCAGGCTGGCTCACGGCCGCCTGCTGTTCTTCTCCACCGGTTGCGACCTGAACCGCAGGCCTTGCTGCAGCCTGGGCTCCTGCTGCTGTCTGGGTCGCCGTAACTGTATTTTCACTTGCTGAGGGCTTCGGTGCAGGAAGCACGACAGGCTGCTGATGATCAGCTTTCTTGCCGACTTTCTGCCCTCCCGTATCCACCATGGTTACTGTTATAAAGAAAATCGTTTCAACTTTTTCGTTTCCGGAACCAGCGGTCTGACGCTTGGACCTGAAAACTTTACCGACAAGAGGAATATCCCCAAGTCCGGGAACTTTATTCTCGGAGGACTGGATATTGTCCGTCATAAGACCGCCGATGGCAATGGTTTGACCGCTTTCGATCAGGACCTGGCTCTTGGCCGTCGTTTCATTGATGATCGGTGCCGAAAGGTCGGCGTTGAACGTAATAGTGTCACCGCGCGCATTCACGGAAGGCTCAAGATCGACCAGGATCTGGTCCGCAGAGTTGATGTGCGGAGTAACGATCAGGTTGACGCCCGTCTTGAGCTTGTCATAGTCGAAACCGCTTACCGTCAAACGGCCCGTAGTTGAGTTCGTCTCAAACTTGGGAAGCGGAATATTGTCGCCCACGTGAATTTCAGCCTTTTGATTGTTCAGGACCACGACACGGGGATTCGAAATAACCTTGGTGTCGGTGCGGCTCTTAAGTAGCTGCAGGATCGCGCTGAAGGACGAGAAGCTCAAAGTCCCAAACTGATACGTCGGGTTAGGCTCGCTCAGGTCCAGCGGAAAGCCTCTGGGAGAAGTCGGGTTCTGAGTCGCCGTCGTTGTCGACGAAGTCTGAGGAAAAAACTGCTCAAGAATGGTCGGTATCTGTTCGTTACCGTCCTTCACATTCGTCGAAAACGGGAAGCTGACGGGACGCGATGCGCCGGATATGGATCCGAGGTTGTTCGCGCCGCCGGTAAGCCACTGAATGCCCAAATTCTCTGTTGCCGCTAAAGAGGTCTTCACAATCTTCGAATCAATATACGCCTGCGGGGTCATGCGATCAAGCTTTTTAATGACCTCGCCAATGGTGTAAATATTGGTGGGTATATCAGTAAGGACGATTGTATTGGTCCTTTCTGAAACCTTTACCCGGCCCCTTTCCGTCAGCATGTCCTGGACCGCGCCCTGAATCTCGACAGCCTTGCTGTAGTTAAGAATAAATGTCTGGGTTACGAGGGGTTCCTGGGCAAGATTGTCCCGGGTAGTAACACGTATGATATTCCCGTCCCTTTCATAGACGTAGCCATAGGTGCGCAGCACCACATCGAGGGCCTTCTGCCAGGGAACATTCTCGAGACGAATCGTCACAGTGCCCTGCACTTCCGGGCCGGCCACGATATTGATCTTGCTCTTGAGACTCATGACGCGGAGAACCGTATTTATATCGGCTTCCTTGAAATCAAGAGTGATACTGCCCTCGTCGTCCTCAATGACAGGCGCGGCGGAAGCATCGGCTGGCACGGCGCCGGCCGCAGGAGCGGGGTCCTGGGCCAGGCTTAACATCGGGAATATTATAAGAAAAAAAGCTGAAAAAACTGCGGAAAGCTGGAACCGCTGCATCGAGGCGCTATTTTTTTGGTGCTTCATTTTCCGCCTTGTCTTTAGGTTCGGCTGCGTTTGAGTTGACCACTTCGTCCCTGAGCCACAAGACCCGCTCCTCTTCTTCGTGGCTCAAGATCACCCGGTCTTTCATGATGCTGATGATCTTGGATTGCTTGACCGTCTCGCCCTGCCTGTAAAACTCGCCGTTCAGCAGCACCAGCGAGGTCCCCTTCGGATCGTAGATAATGCCTTCGATGTTCAGGTCGCTTGGGTTACTTTTATAAGTGAGCGTGCCGCCAGGGCCGATCAGGGCTTTAAAAGGGTCTCTTCGGCCTCCACTATCATATCGAATTTCTCCGGCAAATACTGAAGTAGAAAATGCAAGCAGCAGCAATGCCGCACCGCCCGTCTTCAGAATATCCGCCTGAAAAGTCTGTTTCATGGCTTCCTATGCCGCCTTCGGTTTCTTGAGAGACACGGCCGAAAGGCTGATATCAACCAGATGGACTTCCGGTGAGCTTTCCTTTGGCCGGATGGTCACAGACTGGACCCGTAAAATTTTCTCGTTTGATTCGATCCTGCTGATGAAATCC
>CAZMMY010000203.1:0-1443 GCA_964567495.1 uncultured bacterium | reverse complement strand
ATTATCGGCTGTCTCTATCCTGTTTATAAATTCCCCGATAGCGTGATAACCGCCCTCGAGCGTGAAATCGTACATGCTTGCTTCATACTGAGCATCGAAGGGCTTCGGAAATTTACCTTCAAAGGGCTTGGGCTTGGACGCAACGACAACAACCTTACTGGCTTCTGCCATTTTTGAAACCGCGCCAAGCAGGAGCGACGATTCCCCCTGGGTGTAAAGCCTGCCTTTTGCTTCGTTGGCATATTTGAGGCAATTTTCCTTGGTGGCGAGGAATTCGGGTTTCTTCCTGAACAAATTGTAGGTTGTGGAGACCTGCGTGTTCAAAGCGGCCACCTTAGCCTTGATCGCCGGGCGCTCAAACCAGGCAGGGTTTACAAACACGACGAAGAAAAACGCCGCGGCCGCGGCGCCGACGCCAATCTTGATCCAGGTCTTTTTGTCGACCCCTTTAAGCATGTCGACAATATCCTTGGGTGTCAGCTGGTTCAGCTGGCTGAGATTGAAGCCCATACTACACCGCCTTCCATTCAAAGTTCGCAATGAACTGCGTGACTTCCACGCTCTCAAGTTTCTGGCGCGTCGTCGTAAGACTGAGAAGCGATTCTGGTATTTTTTCTTTGAGCTGGTGGAAGAAAATCTCGATCAGCTCGATTGAGGATTTCTCTTTCGAAGGAAGCACGAGCCCCTTGATAAAAAGGTTCTGGCCCGCCTCGCTCTGTTCCATTTTAACTTCGGTCAGCCAGGCCGTATCGGGCATAAATTCGCTGATCCAGACGAGCAGAAAGGTCAACGGCTTGGCAGTCAGCACATATTTGGTCAGGAAATCCCGTTCGGGCTTCAGCGTCGTTTCAACTTCGCTTTCCAGCGCCTTGAGCTGCGCAGACTGCGGCTGCAGGGTGGCCCAGGTCTGCTCCAGTTTTTTTAATTCCTTCTGAGCATTCATGTAATCCAGGTAGAACGACCCGGTCAGGATACCGAACAGGATGCCCAGGCCGATGGCAATGCGCGTATACGGGATCTCAGCCTTTTCTTTTTTTACTATCCGGAATTCTTCCGGCAGCAGGTTGATCTTAATCATATCTGGCCTCTCAGGCAGAGCCCGAAAGCGATCGGCATCAACCCCGCGTTGGCCTGCACGACTTCCTTTTCGACTCCGGGCCCGAGCTGTACCTTGCTCAGAATATCCATCATTTCAACTTTAAAACCCAGGTCCTCCGTCAGCGTTTCAATCACAGTCGGATGGTAGCCTCCGCCGCCGCAGATGGAAAGAGTCTTAACGGGTTCGGCGGAGGGCACCTGGTCCAGATAATAGCTCAGGCTGAGTTTGAGCTCAGATACCAGATCTCCCAGAGCTTCCTTCAAAACCGCCTGCGCTTCAGGCGTGGGCGCGCGGTCCACCTGGACCTGCTCGGCCGCCTGGTCGTGGGTCAGGCCGGCCTTGCG
>CAZMMY010000202.1:0-4257 GCA_964567495.1 uncultured bacterium | reverse complement strand
ACCCGGGCGCTGGAAAAGAAAAACCGTGAAACCGCAGAGCCTACCGAAGGCGACCTCGAAGCCGCCGGCGAACTCCTCCAGGAAGCCCAGCAGGCCCTTGAGCGTATGGATGCCAAGCGCATCCCGCGGTTTGTCACGACCCGTATGGAAGCCGCCATCCAGGCCGCGACCAAACTGAATGAACGCGGTTCGGTGAACAAGGAAATCCGCGCGATCCAGAGCGAAGTCCAGAACACGCTCCAGACCCTGCGCTCCAATGTGGCGGCATTGACCCGCCAGAATCCGTATCCCGCTCCCGGATTTGCCGAAGCGGTCCGTCTTGCGCGCGAAAGCATCAAGGCGAAGGTCAACGCGGTCAGGCCGAAAATCAAGGCTCAGTCGCCGGGCGAAAGCCTGCTCGAAAGCGCGCTGTCGCCTCTCGAGAATGCAACGTCCGGCATTCCGGCCATCGAAGCGGAATATGAGAAAAAAGCCGCCATCATCGCGATCGAAAACGAGATCGTCAAGCATTCGGACCGCCTGGGTGAAATCATACTTCTTGCTTTCGTCGATGTTGAACGGATTGAGGAAGCGCGCCAGCTGAAGCGCCTGATCGAAACCGAGGCCCGCCGGTTCCCGCAAGGTTATGCGGTGCCCCAGGACATCACGACCCGTGTCACGAGCCTGAAGGACACGCTCCAGATACTTGAAGACCGCCACGCCCTTTATCTGGTCATCACGGAATTCGAAAGCCAGATCCGCAATGCCGAGATCAAAATCGAAAGCCAGATCCAGGAGATGAACCTGACCCAAGGTATTCCGAACATCGAGACGCTGATCACCGGTTTTGTCCGCGACATGAAGGCCGTTGCGAATATCGACACCAAGAGAAACGCGTGGGCCCGTGACCGCATCCGCGATGCCGTGGCGTCCATTGATACCAAGGCTGAAGCTCTCCGCACTTATTACACCGGCCGCCGCGGCTTCCTCGACAAACAGATTGAAGCAAAAAGAAAACTCGACGAGCTTGAACCCTACTTTAAAAATGAAAAACCTTCTTCCACGGACGTGCTGGCTGCGGTTGTCCTTCTTGAAGCCGCCAGAAAACTGATCGAAGCGCTGCCCGCCCAGGACTCGAAAGGTCAGGCGAGGGAAGGCGAACTCGTTCTCCTGATCGACGCCCTCGGCTCCGAATTCGAGAATTTCGAGACCCGCTACCTGGACCACCTGCTGGTCCGCGTGAACGAAAAGCTGGCTGCGATGGAAGCGCAGATCAAAAAAGAACCCGTGGGCAATGAGACAGCCGAGGCTGTGCTGGCCGAGATGATCGCGGCCTACCCGAGGTGGCGTGAAGAAACTTTCACTTACCACAACCCGAAGCTCGAAGCGGAAAAAGAGGCGGGGCAGCGTTACGCAGGCCCGCCTTCGTTCTTCGATGAAGTCGCGACCCTTTCAAAGACCAATGTTTTCGCCCGCGCTTACGGCGCTGTCACCGCGATCGTGGCCATCGCCAAACAGGTTGAACTTAAAAATCAGGCCGCAGCCTATGCGGGCAACGCCCAGATCGAAGGTTTCGGCCTGCGCCTCCGCGAAATCCCCATTAATTTCCAGAAAAAAAGAACGGCGCCCCTGCAGAAGGCCCTGGCTCCTCTCGGAGAGCAGGAACGCGCGGCCCAGCTCGACAATATCCGCCTTTATAAGGAAGAGCTCGAGGGTAGCCTGAGAACCATGCAGGGCTGGGTCAGCGTCCTCAAGTATGGCGACGTCCAGCTGGTCGAATGGGGCCTTTGGGAAGATTTCAGAAATTACGAAAGCCGAAGAAAAGAGCTCGCAGCGGAAGTTTCGCAGACACACCGGGAAATCGTCGACCCGTTCAACCAGGCGGCCGATGCCCTGCGTCTCGAGCTGGCTGCAATCGAAAAGGCTTATATCGCCAAGCGCCGTAATTTTCAGATCATCGACCGCGCCATCGAGCAGCTCCGCACGCTTGACGGTCTTGGTCAGACAGACCTCAGCCACGATAAATGGGAACTCAAGGAAGCCCAGCTGGCCGAAATCCGCCGCGTCAATGGCGGGGAAGTTCCCGCGGCCGCGCAGGAACTGGCCGACAGCGTACAGCGTAAATACGGCGAGGCCATCAGCGGCGCGATCGGCACCTTTAAAACGGGCGTGATCGAGAAAGTCCAGGCGGCCGAACGCCGGATGGCGACGATGGTCGCTCAGGAAACCTACCCGGATACGTTCGAGGAATATTCCAGCGTCACTCCGCAGGATGTCATCTCCGCGGCCCAGACCGCCCTGATGCAGCGTTTCCATTATGAAGCCGATGTCCGCGTACCTTTCGAAGCGGCACGCGCCGAAGTTCTCCGCGCTTTCGGCGCCGCTGAATCCGCTTACTCTGCCAAGCTCAGCCAGCTCCGCAGGCGTACGACCGAACCGACCGTCAGGAAACCCGCACCTGCGCCGTCTGGAACTACCGGAACCGTCGTTCCGCCTTCGACCATTCTGTCCCAGCCTATTCCGACTGAACCCGCTCAGATCGAGACCCAAATCGGTCAGATCACGGAGCGCATGGGAGTCATCAGCAAAGCCCTGACCACCGTCGGAAGAAAAGAGCGCGGTGAACTTGCGCAGGAAAATACCGCTCTTGGCGTCCGCCTCGAAGCGCTCCGCCAGGCGCTCAAGCGCTCTGAAATGCGCAAAGACCTCGACAAAATTATCGCTGGGGCGCGTTCTGCGCTCGACAGGATCTACGCGGCGCTCGACGAAGCGCAGGCCGGCCAGCAGCTGCTGACATACAGGCTGGAAGTTCTCGACCTCAAGGACCGTATCGAAGATGAACTCAAACCCCTCTGGGAGGCGCTTGAACTTGCCGGCGACGCTGCAGCCAAAACCGAAGACATTGAAAAGGCGCTCGCCATAGGCGCGGACCTGAACCAGTCGCTCAAAGCGCTCAGGGCTAAACTCGATGAAGAAAATGACGTTGAAATCACCGACGCCGCCGGCACGCGCACAGAAAAACGACGGACATACCCGTACCTCAAAGTCGGCCCGGCGCGTGCGGAAGCAGAGGAGGAACTCAACAGGCTCGGGGACGATGTTCTAGCTGTCTACCTTGAAAATCTAATGGGCATGAGCGAGCGTAAGGCTGTCGATCTCGAGGGTGCGGATGGCCGCGACAGAGTCCGTCGTGGCGCCGATGACCTTAGCCGCGACGTCGAAGCCATCCGCCGCGAAATCGACGACATGCCGGACGCCTCCTCAACCGTCAAAGAAGTGCAGGAGCGTCTCAAAAAAGACGACATCAAGGGCTTGCCCGACCCAATCCGCCTGGAACTGGAAGCGGCCGGACTCCGCAAGATCAAGCACATCGTTGACAATGTCCGCGTAACGCTGCGGGGCATGGACGCCAAAACAGCGACCATCGTCCAGGTCGACGCCCAAGTCAAACGCCTTGACGGCGCAGAAGGCAAGGCGATTGAGGAAGTCAAGCTGCTGGACGATGCTGCCGAGGTCGACCCGCTGAAGAATAAAATCGAAAACGTCGCTCTTCTCAAACGCGCCCGCGTTACCGGTGACACTTATCTGACGCGCGCCGCAGCCGGCGAGACCGCCGAAGCGGTCATGGCCGATGCCCTGGTCGGCCTCACCGGTTACCTCGACTCGAGAGTCAATCTCAATGACGAGGCTTCAAGAACGACCCACATTGGCCACGTAAAGGGGCAATTGGTTATCACTCATAAAGTTTTCAGGCCCGCCGGCAGCCCGGAAGGCGCTTTAATCGCGGACGGTCCGCTCAAAACCGCGTGCGACACTTTCTCTGGCTCGGCGGTGCGTATCGTGGCACATGAAATTTCCCTTCTTGATCCATTCGCGGCAAACCTTGACGCCAGGATCGCCGCGCTCCTTAAAAAACTCGACATTCCGGAAATTCCCAAAGCTGCCCGTATTCCCGCGGATAAAGCAGCAGCGGCAAAAATCGAAGAGCGCCGTTCCGGTTCCGGCGCTGTTAGAAACTCCGCCAAGCTCCGCGACCGCATGCAAGCCCTGCTTCCGGACCTGGAAGGGCTGGATAGCGCCGAGCCCACCCGCAACACCGATCAGTTCCTGCAGAGACTTGAAACCGCTATCCACACGCTGCGCGGAATGCTCCAGATGTATTATGGATACCGCGACACGATCAAGGTCATGAAATTAAAGTTCCCGGGAGCGGCCGAGGACTGGGCGATTTTTACCAACGCCCAGGAACTTCTGGAAGGCATCGAGGCCAACTTCCGT
>CAZMMY010000201.1:2558-4269 GCA_964567495.1 uncultured bacterium | reverse complement strand
AGTTCTGAATTCTTTATATGGAAGACCGGTCGTAGACGCCTCAGCTATAGGGCAAATAACAGAAGTGTCTTCCAAAGCCAATATTAATGCATTGATTGATAAATTTACGAAGGCGGGAATACTTTTCGAAATAACGGGAAAAGAACGCTACAGACGTTTTATTTATAGAGACTACATTAAGCTTTTGAGCGACTAAGCTCTATCCAAAGAGAGAACCCTTGAACTCTGAAATCGCCAAACGGCGGACCTTTGCCATTATTTCTCATCCCGACGCGGGTAAGACCACGCTGACGGAAAAGTTCCTGCTTTACGGCGGCGCCGTGCAGCTGGCCGGTTCCGTCACGGCGCGCAAGCAGCAGCGCGACACCGCCTCCGACTGGATGGAGCTCGAAAAAAAGCGCGGCATCTCCATCAGCTCCACGCTTCTTCAGTTCGATTACCAGGGACTGCGCATGAACCTGCTGGACACGCCGGGCCATAAAGATTTCTCGGAAGACACCTACCGCGTGCTTATGGCTGTCGACGCCGTCATTATGGTCATTGACGGCGGAAAGGGCATCGAGAGCCAGACGCTGAAGCTGTTTGAAATCTGCCGCCACCGGGGCATCCCGATTTTTACGTTCATCAACAAAATGGACCGCCCGGCCAAGGCACCGCTCGAAATTATCGACGAGCTCGAGAGCGTGCTGGCCATCCACCCGTACCCTGTGAACTGGCCGCTGGGGAACGGGCATGAGTTCAAGGGCGTGTACGACAGGCTGGGCAAGCAGGTCCATCTTTTTGAGCGGGTGACAGGCGGCGTTTACAAAGCGCCGGTTTCGATCCGCGAGTTTTCTGACCCGGCCATCCGCACGGCGCTCGACGACAAGCTCTACGACCAGGTCAGCCAGGAGCTCGAGATCCTCGACCATGTGCATGAGGGCTTTGACCCGCAGGCGGTTTTAAAGGGCGACACGACGCCGGTTTTTTTCGGCAGCGCTTCGAACAATTTCGGCATTCAGATGCTTCTGGAAGGTTTCGCGAAATTCGCGCCGCTCCCGGTGCCGCGCAAATCCGAAAAGGGGATCATCCCGGTCGACCACAAGCATTTCTCGGGCTTTATTTTCAAGATACAGACCAATATGGACCCGCTGCACCGCGACCGTATTGTTTTTATGCGCGTTTGTTCGGGGAAGTTCACGCGCGACATGGACGCGGTGCACACCCGCACCGGGAAAAAGGTCCGGCTTTCGGGCTCGCATACGCTTTTCGGGCAGAGCCGCGAAATTGTGGACGAGGCCTACGCGGGCGACGTGCTGGGCTTCGTGGCCAAGCACGATTTCCATCTGGGCGACACCATCAGCGAAGACCCGAAAATAATTTTTCACGAGATTCCGCGTTTCGCGCCCGAGCATTTTGCCTTTTTGACCAATCCTCACCCCGCTAAATACAAACCCTTCCGCAAGGGGATCGAACACCTGCTTTCCGAGAATATTGTGCAGGTGTTCACGATGAAGGACGTGCCCGCCCCCGGCCCGCTGCTCGGCGCTGTGGGCCCTCTTCAGTTTGAGGTGCTTCAGTACCGGCTGGAAAGCGAATACGGCGCGGAATCCCGCCTGGAAATGAAAGAGTGGGGCCTTCTGCGGTGGGTGAGCACAGACCTGGCGACTGACGCTTTGCGCGACATTCTGCCTTTCGGCTGCCGGCTGGCGGAGGACGACCGCGAAAACCT
>CAZMMY010000201.1:0-2548 GCA_964567495.1 uncultured bacterium | reverse complement strand
TCATTCTATTCACCACCAAATGGGCGCTGAACCAGTTTGCTTTGAAATACCCTGAAGTCGGGCTTTTCGATACGCCCGCGCAGCTGCCCGCGCCGAAATAGTAACCTCCTGAAATTGAGGCCCTGGCCTCCCCGGATTCTCGTCTTTTCTTCCCAGAAGTTAAGCCTTCTATAAGCTCCCGGCGCACCCCGTCTGCGTGCATTGCTTTCACTTTCAGGTCTAATCTTTAAAATTCTTACGTTGCAGCCTGTGCAGATCTTCTAATATCCGGTCATGAACCCGTATTGATAATATGTAAACTATAAGCTACAATTGGGGTGATCTGTGCCGCGGTTCGAGCTTTTTGAATATGTTCAGGCGTCGGGAAAAATCCCTTACCAGATCTGGTTGAATGGACTTTCTGATATTCATGCACGTGCGCGAATAAGACCCGCGTTGATCGTCTGGAGCGCGGTCATTATGGTGATTGCAAACCTGTGGGCAGCGGCGTATCAGAGCTCAGGATCGATTATGGCCCTGGCTACCGGTTGTATTTTGGAAGAGATGGCAGCGCGGTAATCATCCTGCTTTGCGGCGGCGATAAAAGTTCGCAGAAAGCTGATATTCAGGCGGCGCAGCAATTTTGGGAAGATTATAAAAGGAGAAAAGAATGAAGCCGGCAAGAACCTATCATGAAGGGTTGATCGAAGACCTTAAAGACCCGAAAGAAGCGGCGGCTTACCTGAACGCTGCTTTACAAGAGGGGGACCGCCAGGGATTTTTGACGGCGCTTCGCAATGTTATGGAGGCGAGAGGCGGCGTTTCGACAGTCGCGAGAAAGGCGAAAATAAACCGTGTCAGTTTATATAAAATAGCTTCCAAAAAAGGCAATCCTGAATTTGGAAGCATTCTTGCTTTGTGCCATGCCCTCAATGTAAGGCTGCAGCTTGTTCCTGAAAGCCAAAAGCGCAAAGCCGCCTGATTAAGAATCCTCCCGCTCTGCCGAAGGAATAAATAACCGGAGGCGCTATGAAAAAGACCTACAAAAAGCTGGCTTCGAGCAAAGTGACGATCTTCAAGATCAGGAACCGCCGCGGGTTCGCCGCGATTTCCCTCAACAACCTTACGGAAGGCAGCACGCCGGTCCAGGCGTTCAGCCGCATGGCCAAGGCCGTCAAAAGACTGGGCTACGAGCTCAACGGAACTGCCCCCAAACCGAAATCCCTTTAATCAGGCTTGGGCTGCCGGCCATACGGCGCGGGTGAAAAGCCCTCCGTTATGGCCGGCGCGAATAAACCCGCGATCGGCCTGAAAGATTCCTCCGCAGACAGCTGCCGCCGCGGCGCCTGAACAAGCCCCTCTATCCAAACAAAAAGCCCGGCTCTTTTGAGCCTGCCTCTTTCGGCTCAATAGCCGATCTGGCTGTAAAGCCAGGAGATTTCGGCGGACACTTCGTAAAATCTTTTCGGTTTGAAGTTGATGTCCAGAACGCTTAATTTGCGTTTTGTTTTTTCCATTTCGCTGCGGAGCTGTTTATATTTTTTCTCGCTGACCAGCCCTTGCCGCCACAGCTCGTTCAGGCGAAGCCCGAAATTGTCAGTGACGGACTCGAGCTCGTCCACCGAGCTTGCGTCCACCGGCAGGCTGGCGAGATAAGCGTCTGTCCCGTAAATAATCGTGTCGGAAAATGTGGAGAAGTTTCCGGCCCGGTCGACGATTTTGAGCAGGATTGTTTTTTCTCCCTCTCCTCCTGGCAGGGGGAGGCTGCTTATGGACGCGCCCGGAGCGTAGGACGTCCAGCTCTGGCCTCCGTCCGCCGAAAAAAGAAGTTCTGCGACACCGGAACCGCCGGCCCCGTCCCCGGCGGAATAACTGACGTGGATATGCGGCTCCAAAGCGTAGAGGACTCCGGCGCCTACGCTTAAGCTGCCTACGGGCGCCGTCATGTCGAGAAAGATAGAGTCAGAAAACTCCGAGACGTTGCCCGCTTTATCCTCCACGCGGACGAGTACGGTTTTGGCTCCGTCCGCGCCTTGCAGCGAAACGGTGACTTCCGGGCCTGAGAAGGCGAGCCATGTTTGCCCGCCGTCTACCGAATATTTTTTGCTCAGAATACCGGAAGCCGCGTCTGATACGTTTACCGTCAGGCGGGCTTGCCTGGAGTTTGTATATGCGGCGCCGCCGTTGAGATGCGCGGAGCCCGAAGGCTTCGTGCGGTCCACGAAGATGTTGTGGAGCCTGACTTCTGTATTGCCCGCGCGGTCCGTCACTTCATAGCGGAGGACGGCTTCTCCGTCTTCGCCGGGAAGCGGCAGCGACCGGGAAGCGGAAAAATCTTCAGGCCCCGATGCCCATTCAAAGTTTTCCCCAGTAACCATGTAGCGGACCGTGGCGATTCCGGAATTGGAATCGGTCGCGGTCAAGTACGCCGTTACCTCGTTTTTGTTCGTGTAGGGGTCCGCTTCGGGCGCCGTCAGGCTGATTTCCGGCGCTTTGGCGTCGAGATTTATAACCGGGAACAGCACCCGCATGCCGCCGAGCGCGCCCGGCGAGCTCCCCACCAGCGCCG
>CAZMMY010000200.1:0-4275 GCA_964567495.1 uncultured bacterium | reverse complement strand
AATGGACTTTTTCTTTAGGCATTAACGGCTGCTTTTTTGTTTTTGCTCCGGTAAACGACCGCCGTGCCCCCGAGAATCAGCAGGTCTGCGATAGCGGCAGTTAAAACATAATGCGCGCCGCCTCCGCCAAAACCATAGCTGTGCAGGCCGGCGGCCAGCACGAAATTCACTCCGTACCAGGCCATGACCACAAGAGCAAAAGCCGCGACGCAGCCCGCCGCCACGCCGAACGCACCGAGCCAGCCCGCAAACCGGCCGTGGAGCACCGCGAGATAACCAAGCAAAGCGATCAATGCCCATGTTTCCTTCGGGTCCCAGCCCCAAAAGCGGCCCCATGAATAATTGGCCCACACGCCGCCAAGCACCGTGCCGGAGGCAAGCAGCACAATCCCGATCTGGACCGCGCGGTACAAATAAAAAGACAATTTCTGGTTTCTTTCGAACTTGCCGGGCTGAAGCACCATGCTGAAAACCACGAAGTGCCCGATCCCCCACGCGAGAGCGAACGCGCCGTAGCTGAGCGTGATGGTCAGCACATGGACAGTCAGCCACAGATTGCTGCGGAGCACGGGGACCAGCGGCGTGATCGAAGGATTAAGAAGCGCCGGAAAACTCTCCGCCGTGGTCAGCGCCAGGCACGCCACAAGGCTGGCCGCAAAAGGAATCAGAAACGCGCGGTAGAAACCGAAAAGAACGAGCGAGAAAAATGCCACGGCCCAGGAGACCCAGATAATGGATTCATACATATTGGAAACCGGGGGCCGGCCCGCAATGATGCAGCGCAGGGAAAAACCGTAAGTGTGCGCCAGAAAACCGGCGGCATAAAGCCCGAGCCCTGCCCAGGCCGCGGCTTTGGCCCAAGAAATACGGGCGGAAAAAACGAAATAAAAAAGCCATAGCGCCGCGCCGGCGGCGTAAAGGATCCACGCCCAGTGGAAAGGCCGAAAACGCTGATAAATCAGTTCATGGCCCAGAGTACCGCGGTCCAGAAAAATCTGGCGGCTTTCGAAAACGCGGTTCAAAGAATTTTTAAACGCGTGGGCCGCGGTCAGGGCTTCGGGAGAATCCGGGCCCGCAACGAGCGCGGCGAAAAGGCTCTGGGCTGAAGAAGCCGTGTTCTGCAGGTCTTCCGGCTTGAAAAAACCGCCGAGCCTTTCGAGGTTCTCCTTGGACAGCGCCTGGAGCGGCAGCCAGCCCGCGCGCGGATCCTCGGGATGAGCGATCAGACCGGGCATTTCACCCTGTGCCACCTGCTGGAAAATAGCGGCGCTCTGATAAAGCTCCATGCGTTTGCGCTCAAGGACGGTAAGTTTTTCTTTGCGGTCCTGTTTCTGCGCCGCGTCCCGCGCCTTGTCGATAAAACTTTGGGTTCCCAGCACCAGCTCGGGCGAAATTTTTCCTTTAATGACCATGATTCCCAGCTCGTTTCTGAGCGGCCGGAAAGTCACGGGGATCACGGGCCTGGAAGACCAGGCCTGCGGCTCCGCCATCCAGTCCCATACCATAGCTGATTCGGAGGCGTGGCCTTCGTGGCCGCCGCCGGTCACGGCCAGCGCAGCTTCGCGCGCGAAACTCAGGAATGGCTTGATGCGGCCCTGGTGCTGAACCGGGATTTCGTCGAGAGCGTCGTAAGCCGACTCCGCCAACGCATGCGAAGAGAAACAGACATTCAGAAGCAGCAGCGCGAGAAATATTTTTTTCATCATTCAGCCTTTGCCGCCCTGACGGACGGCGGAGGACGGCGGGTATAAAACATGGTCACAATCCCGATGACCATGATGATCGCCGCCGCA
Organism: uncultured bacterium; assembly: GCA_964567495.1. Lineage (GTDB taxonomy): Bacteria > Omnitrophota > Omnitrophia > Omnitrophales > Aquincolibacteriaceae > CAYLPP01. The sequence goes on along the minus strand of CAZMMY010000200.1, from coordinate 2,482 downwards.
TATTTAACGGGAACGCCCGGGTCCTTGCCCACGGCGAAAATCGAAATCTCATGCGCGCCCGGCGTTTCGGGCAGCGTGTAGCCGGACTGGTAAATCCGGTAGCCGCGGTAAACGAACGGCTTGTTCATGGAAATAGTCTGGTCGCGCACGAAGCCGCGGCCGTCGTCCTTGAGCGTGACGTCGCTTTCGAAAGACGCCGGGTTTTCAGTGCCCGGGTAATGCTCGAGGCGGAAATCCTTGAGCGTGAGGCGGAAGCCGGCCGGGATCCTTTTTCTCCCGAAAACGAAATCATAGCCCTTGCCGTTTAAAACGCGCGTTTCCTTTCCGCCCTCCGAAAGCCAGAAGGTTTTCCGCTCCTTGCCGTTGTCCAGCTCGAGACGCAAGGCCGAAACCGCGTCCTCCGCCTGGCTGCCGCTTTCCAGCGGGGTGAATTTCTTCTCACGCGCGGCGTGAGGGTGATAATTTTCGATGGTAAACCGCAGGTCCATCCAGCCGAGCGGCGTTTCCTTGTTCAGCTCGACCGGAATGGTTTCGATTTTCAGGCCCGTCTGGACCTGGGCCTTAAGGCCTTCGGGAGTTTTAACAAAACGCAGCTCGTGGCTCTGGCCGCGAGAGCCGGTCTCGGAAGTGCGGTATAAAATCCTGAAGCCCGATGCGCTGGGCTTCATACCATGCATGGTCGGGAAATCCGGAAAGTTCGCAAACGCCGTGTGTTTTTCTTCGACTCCTTTTCCAGTCAGCAGGAACTGCACCGCAGGGTTGGGCTCGCCCGCTTCCTGCTCCGTCAGCTCTTTGCCGTTGACGACCGCTTTTTTAAAAACACGAACGACCTTGATTTTGTAGTCCGTGCCTTCTACCGCGATTTCGCCGGGATTTTCGCCGAGGGGCACGTGAATGTGGCGGTCGCTCCCTTCAAACTCCAGGTAGCCGCCAGGCGGAAGCGCTTCGTTTTTTTCTTCCAGAAGCTTGTCGGTAAACCGAAGCTTGGCAGGGCCCATCTGGACAAGGCCAAGCTGCGGATCGTTTTCCACCAGCCACTGCTCCTGGTTCAGAAAAGAGTTTTTCAGCCGCAGCTTGAGCGCCGCCGGTCCGGATTCCGAGGCTGTGACATTGTCCTCTCCTCTGGCTTTGGGATAAAAAGCCGTGACCGTCGCCGTGAACGGAAGCGGCGCGCCTTCGCCAGGACGCATGACCTGTCTGCCCTCCCAGGCGAACGCCTTTTTTTGAAGGTAAATGATCCAGTCCAGCGATGCCTCGTGTGCGGCTATATATAGAAGAGGCTCGGGCAAAGTAACGTAGGAGTCGGTCTCGCCCTCCGCCAGGACCATCTGCCCGTCGATCATGGTCTGCTGCGTCACCAGCGAACCGGCAAGCAGGGTGATAATGCCCAGGTGCGTGATTACGAAACCGATGTGCTTTTTCTGCCAGGGCCACCGGCTGAGGGCTGCCGCGGCCAGGTTGACCGCAAGCAGGACCAGAAGAAGGGAAAACCAGAGGGATTCGTATACCACGATGCGGGCCGCGTCAGTGCCGTGCGCGGACTCAATAAAAGTGCCCGCGGTCAGGACGCCCATGAGAGTCACCAGAAGGCAGACGGCAAGCTGAAGCGAGGCAAAAAACTTAAAGATTCCGGAGGCGAATAAAAAAATGCCGGTGTGTTTTTCGATTGTGTTATGGGTCAAGACCGCTCCAAGGAAGGGGGATTAGGTCCCCGAAGATGCCTAGTATAGCCGGGCCGGGCGGCCTGGAAAAGGACGATTTTGCCGCTTAATGACCCGCTTCATCCAGCGCCCGGTTGACGAGAGCGTCTACCTGCCGGATCTTCTCGTGCTCACGACGGAGGTGAGTGTAGGTCACCTTTCTGAAACGCTTCTCTTTTTCTTTGACCTGCTTGTAGAGCTCCAGCAAGTGCGGCATCTTGATTTTATACAGGCCGGACAGCTGGCTCAGGACCAGCTGGCTGTCGCTGTGGAAGGAAATCTCCTGGGCCTTGTAGGCGCTGGCCATTTCAAGGGCGACCAGCACGGCCGTGTATTCGGCCACATTGTTGGTGGTCGCGCCGATGACCTCTCCGTGTTCCGCGAGCTCTTCCCCGTTTGCATCGCAGATCAGGACGCCGATGGCCGCCGGGCCGGGATTGCCGCGTGCACCGCCATCCGAATAAACAAAAAGTTTTGAAGGCATGCAGGGAGTCTAGGAAGAAGCGGAAGGAGTGTCAACAAGGAAGGATAAAGATGCAGGGGCGGGTATGGCCCGCCCCTGCATAGTGCGCTTTACCGGGCGCGGACATAACGGAGCAGGTAAATCACGCCCAACACTAAGAAAATCGGCATAAAAGCGTTGAGCGACACTCCGTAATGAAGTCCAATCGTGATCCCGATAAATAATCCCGCTAACAGATTATCATCAAACTTCATGACGTATCACCCCCCTTTCTTAATTCATTCGTTAAGCGGAACAGGGCTTAACGGTGAAGCGTTTT
>CAZMMY010000199.1:360-4290 GCA_964567495.1 uncultured bacterium | reverse complement strand
GACGCGCTGATCGGTGTGCCCGCGGGTAATTTAAAAATGCTGCCTGACGCGAAATACGAGGACGTTAAAAAAGCCCAGGCCGGGCTGCGCAGGCTTTTTTCTCTTTCTTTTGATATGCTTCTTGTGGGCGACGGCGAGCCGGTGCTGGAAAACGCGGCCGCCGCTCTCGAAACCTGCTTCGATAACCTGAAATAGGCGGACATGAAAAAACTCTTCCTGCTTTTTCTGCTTCTTATAGCTGCTTCCTGCGCACCCAGAACCGAAAAAACGCCGGAATCGACTTTTACCGCCCGGGGCACCATCAAGCACGTGCCGTTTGAGGGCGGCTTTTACGGCATCGAGGGCGATGACGGCGAGCGTTACGATCCCATTTCGATCCCCGAAGAATTCCTGGAGAACGGTATGCGCGTGAAATTCAAGGCGCGCAAAAACGACGGCCTGGTAAGCATACACATGTGGGGGCATCACATCGAACTCATCGAGATCAAAAAAGCATGATTTACGACGCTGCGGTAGTTGGTGCGGGAGCGGCCGGGCTTATGGCCGCGATTGCGGCACGAGGCAAGGGCGTTTCCGTTCTGCTGCTGGACAGCCGCGAGAAAATCGGCGCCAAAATCCTGATGTCCGGCGGCACGCGCTGCAACGTGACCAACCAGGTCGTGACTGAGCGCGATTTCGAAACCAGCCAGCCGAACATCATGAAGGCCGTGCTGGCTTCCTATTCCGCGCCGAAAGCGCTGGAGTTTTTTGCTTCGCTCGGCGTGGAATGCGTCATGGAGCCCACCGGCAAATACTTCCCCGTGACCAATTCAGGCCGCACCGTGCTGGAAGCCCTGCTTCGCGAGTGCGAACGCCTGGGCGTGGCGTTCGCGACAGGGAAGAAAATTTCCGGCATCGAAAAATCGGGCGAAGGTTTTATTTTGAAGACCCAGCACGAAAGCTTTATGGCCCGCACGGCGATTCTCTGCACCGGAGGGCTCTCTTACCCGGCGACCGGCAGCGACGGCTCCGGCTATGATCTTGCAAAATCCCTCGGTCATTCCATGATCGAAACCACGCCCGCGCTCACGCCGCTGAAAAGCGCTGACCGCGACTGGGCCGGGCTCTCGGGTATTTCGCTTCCGGTCCGGCTCTGGATCAAGCAGGGGAACAGGAAGACGGTCTTTCAGGACGACTTTCTTTTTACTCATCAGGGTTTCAGCGGTCCAGCCGCGCTGGACATCAGCCGCCACTGGCTGCGCGCGGAGCAGAAGCCCGCGAAAATCTTCGCCTGCTTCCTGCCTGCGCAGAACGAGGAAGAGTTCCGAGACCGCATCCAGAAAAAGGCCGCGGAAAAGCCCATGCGCCCGCTTAAAAATTATCTGACCGAATGGCTTTCGGAGCGCTTCGTGGAAACCGTGCTTCATAAATGCCGCGCACCCAAAGGCGTGATTCTCAACCAGGTCACGCGCGAGCTGCGCGAGACTTTGATCCGGCATCTTTTTGTTTATGAACTGCCCGTCACCGACACGCTGGGCTACGCCAAGGCGGAGGTCACCGCGGGCGGCATTGACCTGCAGGAAGTGAATAAAAGCACGCTCGAGTCAAAAAAGCAGAAAGGCCTCTTTTTTGCCGGAGAAATCCTGGATGTGGACGGGCGAATCGGGGGTTTTAACTTCCAGTGGGCCTGGGCCAGCGGCCGTTTGGCTGGACTTTCGGCTGCGAATTCTTGTCTTTCCTGCCCAAGCAGGGATCCAGGGGCTTAAGGAAGCGGATCCCGGCTTTCGCCGGGATGGCCTTTGTCAGGAGCTTTTTTCCAGCGCGCGGGTGATCAGGAATTCCTGCTGCAGGGACTGCAGGCGGTTTTCCAGATTGCCGCCCGAGGCTTTTTTCTTTTCGGGCATCACGAACGGCTTGAACCTGCCGGGCTGGACCTGCGGCGCTTCGGGCCGTATGAACTGCGGCATCGGAATGGCCGGAATGTTCATGATGTTCGCGTAAGCGGTCCCGGTAAGGGCGAAGAAAACAGCGAAGGCAATAATTTTGAAGGACTTCATTTCGGGCCTCCTTAATTTATAAATTAAAAAGACGAAGCATGAAGCTGAATAACTCCACTTCCAGTATCGGTCAGAAAACAAAAATCGATAAGAAGAATTTTTCAAAAATGGCCCTTTTTTCAAAAAAAACTTTTAAAAATCTTTTAGTTGTCGGCGCATGTCTTTTTGGAATGTCGGAGTTTGGATGGGCCCGGCCCTCAGCGCAGGAAATCAACACAGGGCCGGGTATGAAAGCCGATCTCGACTGGCAGAAACTGCTGGAAGCGAGCCGTGAAGCGGACGTGATTTTCGAGGGGAAAATCCAGGAAGTTCTGATCGCGCCGATGGGATTCGACATGGCGGCCATGCCGCTTGCCATGCTGACGTTTGAAAATATGGCGCCGGTCAAGGGAGAGCTGCCGCGCGAGAAAAACTTTCCGCATCGCTACTACTCGAAGACGCCGCATTTTAACCGCGGCGACAATGTCATGGTGGCTTTAAAGAAGATAGGAAAGTCGGGCCGCCTGGAAATCCAGGCGATGGCCATGACGTCTGTCGCGAAGAAACGCGAACTGCAGGAGTTAGCGCCGGTCTGAACGAGATCCTTCACTTCGTTCAGGATGACACTTACGCGCAGGTCATCAAAAGGCGGGCCGCGCGGAACGGGTCGTATTTCACTTTCTTTTTTCCGCGCTGGGCGTATCCCGCTGCGACCGCCATTCCGTCCACGTCCAGTTCCGTCATTGGAGCGGATGTTTTATCCAGGTGAAGGCCTTCCTTGACGAAAGAAAGAGACTCTTTTTCCATCAAGGAGTCCTTCATTGAAGAAGCAGGAGCCGCCATAAATTCCTGCGCTGTTTCCGCAAATGCCCCCGGTGTGAAGAGGACTGCCGTCCCAGTAACCGTTAAGATTGCGATCAGGAATCTCTGGATATTCTTAGATTTCATTTCGGCTCCTTGGGTATCTGTTTTTCACATAAGGCTACGCCGGCGGGGGATGATTCGGATTGGAAGGCCTTTTTGGGAATTGCCATAACCGGGGTTTATATGGTAAATATTCCTTCATGCCCATCTCCCAGGCGGAAGCCGTTGACTTGATTCACAGGATTGCCAGACAGGACAAGGACGCTTTTTCCCAGTTTTACGACCGCTTTTCAGCCCTTTCTTTTACCGTGGCCCTGAGGATTTTAAGGGTCCGCGCCGATGCGGAAGACCTTCTGCAGGAAGTGTTTATGCAGGTCTGGAAGCAGGCCGCCAACTACAATCCCCAGAGGGGCAAGCCCGAAGCCTGGATTATTATGATTACCAAAAGCAGGGCAATCGACAAGATACGTTCCCGTCGTAGGAGGGATATAGGAGGGGAAATCCTTGAGGACTTCTCCCGTAACCAGACCGAGGAGCTGGAACAGAAAAGCGGTATCCAGTCCGAGGTTCGGCTGACAGTGGAGGGCGCGCTGGGCGAGCTTTCGGACGTCCAGAGGCAGGCCCTGGAGCTGGCATATTTTGAAGGTCTGACGCAGTCTGAGATCGCGCAAAAACTCGACCTGCCGATCGGCACGGTCAAGACACGCATCCGGGACGGGCTGGCCCGCCTGCGCGTGGTACTCAGAACCAAATCAGGGGAGAAAACGTGATGGAACACGGATCGTAAGCGGTGTTTCTTTCCTGAAAGGAAAATGGATAGAACTGGCTGAGGTCTACGCCTCCGGCGCTTTGGACGGAAGCGAACTTCTGGAGTTCAAGGCCCATCTCGACCGCGGCTGCAGCATCTGCGAAGAGCAGATCCGGCTGGCGGAGGAAACTCTGACCCTGCTCCCGAAATCCCTGTCGCTGGTTCCCGCTCCCGCGTACGCGAAGCAGAGCCTGATGAACCGGCTCGAACGCGAATCCCGAGTGGGTGTCAGTGCACCGATTT
>CAZMMY010000199.1:0-350 GCA_964567495.1 uncultured bacterium | reverse complement strand
TCGCTGCCTGCCTCGTGGTCGCGCTCGGCGCGAACCTTTACGTCACTCGCCGCCAGGTCACGCAGTTTCAGGACATGGCCAACTCGCTTGCGGCTCCCGAAACCAGGACCGTTCCGCTCGCCGCGATGGAAGCCAGCCCCGGCGCGAACGGCAAAATGTTCTGGAACCCGAAAACCTGCAAGGGTCTTCTGGTCGCGACCGGCCTGCAGCAGCTCCCGCAGGGCATGGTTTATGAACTCTGGGCCATTTCGGGCAATGAGACGAGTCCCGCCGGAACTTTCACGGTGGATGCGCATGGCTGCGCGCACGTGAACATGGCGCCCGTTCCCGCGGACAAGACGATCGATAAA
>CAZMMY010000198.1:0-4328 GCA_964567495.1 uncultured bacterium | reverse complement strand
CCGAGCGCGGCCTTGTCCCCGGAGTCGACCACATCCAGATAGGAAGAATACGGTTTCTGCATCCAGCCCACGAACCTGTAGAGGTGTGCGCGAGGGAGAGAAAACTGGAACAGCGCCCAGAACCCGATCGCGAGCAGCACCGCCGCTCCCAAAACCCACCACTTCATTTCATGCCAGATCTCGGCCGCCGCAGGGCCCAGGCTTTCGATGTCCGCGTGTTCTTCCCCGCCGCTCATGCTGCGGGTCACATTGGGGACCATGCCGTGAATCGCCATGTTGATCAGGTAAAGTGTCGGCAGGCCCACGCAGCAGGCCATCATGACCGACTGAAACGAATCGCCTGAAATTTTAAAAGCGAGAAAATAAATCCCGGCCAGGCCGGCAGCCGACACGCCGACCACTGAAAGCGTCTTCAAAAGAAGCGAGCTTTCCTTTTCACCTTTCGGCATTTGGGCTTCCTGGAGAGCGTCGGTGAACCGCTCGGCGTTTTCACGGCTGGCCAGAATAATTCCGCAGGTGTCGCACACGGCCGATACCGCGGATTTCAACTGGGTTTTGATGGGCCTCAAGGCGCCCTGGCATTTGGGGCAATTCCCCGCGCCCGAATTCTCCGGAGCGGGAATAATCATAAGGCCCAGCTTTTCGACCAGTCCGGTTTTGGGAAAAGCCGCCAGGCCGCAGGCTGCGCACTGCCTGAACTGGATGCCTTCGAAATTGATGCTCTGGAAGTTATGGGCCCTGCATGGTCCGCTCACTTTGAATACTCCTTTTCGAGCATCTGCTTCAGCTCCTCGAAACTTTTAAAATACAACGCCCCGGCGGGCGCGCCCTGAGCCCCGATGAGCTCGAGCTTCCCCCTCATTTCTTCCCCTTCTTTCCATACGTTTCCCACAAATTTCATCTTTCCTCCCGTCAGGCCCCCGGTTCTATGATTCGGAGCGTTTTCCATTTTCCTTCACGGTAGCGCACCAGCACCAGGGTCGAAAGAGCCAGGAACAGAATGACTACGGCGCCCCATCCTAAATGGACTGGGAAATGGAAAAATTTCAGCAGCGCGAAAAGCGAAAGGGCCAGGACCCAGTGCAGGGCCACGCTGAAGCGCATGGCCCAGTGCGTGTCGCCCGCGCCGCGCAGCGCGCCGACAAAAATGACGACGATGACTTCCCCGGCCAGGTAAACGCAGATCATCCTCAGCATGGTGATAGCGGCAGGGATCGACTGCTCGAACACGCCGCTCATTTCATCGGGGTGAAAAAACGTCGCCAGCTGCGGCGAGAAAAACATGAACATCACGAACATCAGCGCGGAATAGCACGACCCGAGCCCCACGCCCGACATGACGGAACGGTGCGCAATATCCGGCCGGCCCGCGCCCATGTAGCGCCCCACCAGGCTGGTCACCCCGATCTCGATGCCCATCAGCGGCAGGAACGTGACCAGGTCCCAGTTCAGCATGATGCTGGCCGCGGTCGCGCTGACCGGGCCGAGCGAATGGAACGTCATGACCATAAAATTAAATGCCGAAACCGCCAGGAAGATTTCTAGCCCCGCCGGGTAGCCGTAGCGAAGCAGTTTTTTCATGATCGCGGCGTCAAACGTGAACGCTTTCATGACAGAAAATTCTTCGCGCATTTTTTTCGAAAAGAAAACCAGGGCCAGCCACACAAAAGCGCAGAAACTTGCGAACAGCATGCCGCAGGCCGCGCCGGTCACGCCCATGGCCGGAAAGCCGAACTTCCCGAAGATCAGCACGTAGCTCGCTCCCACGTTCACCACCATGGCCAGAAGCGACGCGCCCATGACCACGCGGGTGCTGCCGATACCGGAAAAAAAGCTGGAAAGCGTGTGCCGGAGCAGGATGATGCCGCCGCCCAGGGCCAGCGCCTTGAAGTAAACCTGCTGCGGCTCAAGCTGGCCGGGCGGCACGCCCATGACCTCGAAAAGACGGGAAAGCGGCTCACGCAGAAGCACAAGCAAAGGCCATGCTATCAGCGCAAGCAGGAGCGCCTGCACCGCGACCTTGGGCGAATTGTGTTTCTCCCCTTTGCCCAGGTACTGTGCGGCCAGGGCGGTGGTGTAGCCCACCAGGCCAATCATGAAGGTGTAGAGCATGTAAAAGCAGATGCCACCGCCCAGGGCCGCGTTCATAAGGTCCGGGCCCAGCCTGGACATCAGCAGACGGTCCGTAAAAATCATGACCGTGTCGCAGGCAAAGGAAACAAACATCGGCAGCGCCACCGACACCATTTCCCTCATGCCGCCGGGTTTATATGAGGCGCTCATGAACCCAGCCTCTTAACATAAATTTCCAAATCAAACCCTTTTCCCCAAAGTTTGCGCCCGTGACTCTTCAGGAAATGAGCCGCGTGTTTTTTGAACTGCCCAAGCTCCAGGCACAAGCCGCTCGAATCTAATGCGCGGCGCCACAATCCGACAAGCGGCCCGGGTTTTATACCCTGCTTCTTGATGATGGCGGCGACGTCTCTGGCGTCCAAAGCAAGGTAACGCGCCATTTTTCCGATGGTCCAATATTCAGGCGCGATTAATTTTACGTTCAGCTTCCCGAATTTTTTATACGGCCGGGCCGTCCTCCTGTAATCCAGATAGCTGACCATCGACCAATGGCTGACATCTTCAGAAAAATTGACCGCAACGCCGGCTTTTTCTGCGGTTTTGAGGATTTTTTCCTCTAATCCGCTTTTATCCTTGTTTTTTCCTTTCATCCTGATTTCGAAATCGATATCAAGGCTCGGCCGGATATGCCCCATCAAGCTGCCAGCGCTCGCTCCCAGAAGGATGATATCCGCTCTGAAGCTTAGGGCTTTACTGAGCTCCAAAAAGAAAAAATAAATTTGCCTTTTTCGCAGAATATCTTTCTCGCGCATCGTGGAACCGGGCATTGACGCTCTTGATTTAATCAGCACTCAGCCTTTGCCTTATATGGAACCATGCGGCATTCGATTTTTTAAAGCTGATTCGCGAAGAAGCCTCCGGAATGATCTGCCTGAAAAGCCCGGCCAGTTCGCTTAATTCCGCGGGCGCTTTCAGACTGGGGTCAATGACCGACTCAGCAAATTTTTCAATTTTGGCCCGTGTCCATTTAATGGGTTTGGCCGGCAGGTCTTCCTCAATCAAGGCAGAAGGTTTAACTCCGAGGGCGTGAGCAATGCGCAAAAGTGTGGCAACGGTCAGGTCGCGCTTGCCTTTTTCGATATTCGAAAGGTTGGCCTGGGCCAGCCCGGCCTTTGCGGCCAGCTCAGCCTGTGCTATGCGCTGCAATTGGCGGTATTCATAAATTCTAAGGCCGGGGTTCAGCATGAAACAAATATAGCATATATGCTATATTTGTCAAAAGGTATAATTTGGCCTGGGCAGCGCCACCGACACCATTTCCCTCATACCGCCGGGTTTTAATTTGCTTTCAGGGGAGCATTACAAAATCCCAAGAGCCTCCAGCTCACGCTGCTCTCTAGGCATAAAAAATGCCCTCCTTTTTAGGAGAGCTAATCTACAAAACCATCAACTGATTTTATCTTAATTATTTAAATCTCTGTCCATTTGTTCGATCTTTCCACCCTACCTGGCACCAGGAGTACCGGTACCGAATCTGCCGGCACCGAATCTGTGAATTCACGGATAAGAGGATCGCTCATAAATTTCCTTTCACAAATTCTAAAGGCGGGTTTTTTTCCTTAACTTCACACCATCGCTTGAAATCCCGATGCCGCTTATATTTAATATAATACTTATAATCTTCTATTAACTCTTTTCTCAAATCAGAAAAAGTGTTGCTATCCTTTAAAAACTTTTCCAATTCTTCAGGCGATGGGGTTTTATTTTTAAGATCGGATCGCAGCCTGTTCCATTCCGACATTTGTTCCGGCGTGAAATTCAATATCTGATTACCCAAGATAAAAAAAACATAATCGATTTTTACCCAAAAATGCCATGACGCATCCAAGATGGCTTCGATTTGGTCATGGTGCATACCGGATTTTTGCATGACCGTTAATATTTGCTGAGAGTAATCCTTCTTTTCTTCCTCGCTGAACCCTCCAAACCTCATAGCTCGCTGCATGTTTTCAAAACACATTTGCCCAATAACAGCAACAACTTGGCGAAGTTCCGATATCTTTACTTCTGTTTCCTGTAAGGCATTTTTAAATTCCACTTCACCCGAAGGTCGAAAAACAAAGGTTTTCGCCACTATCGCTAAAGTAAAAATCAGCGTAAGAATAAAGGTATAGCCAATTAACTCTTTATAGAGGGCTTGATTTCCCGAAGTTGCGGTAAATATTAGAAGATAAAGAAGCACAAAGAAGAAAAAG
>CAZMMY010000197.1:0-4337 GCA_964567495.1 uncultured bacterium | reverse complement strand
TTCCCGTTAGTCAGAAAATGGAGCGGGATACGGGAATCGAACCCGTGTCACAAGCTTGGGAAGCTGGTGTATTACCATTATACGAATCCCGCGGTAAAAGAATATTTAGACGGAAAAGGAAGAAATTATCCGGAACAGCTCGAGCCTGTCCAGGATATCCTTTTTCTGGATCATGCGCAATTTTTCCAGACCGAATTTTTCAACCGTAAATGAAGCCGTGACACTGCCGATCGCCACAGCCTTTTTCAGGTTATCAAAACTGAAATCTCCGGTTGATGCCAGATAACCCGTCATGCCGCCCGCGAACGTGTCGCCGGCGCCTGTAGGGTCGAAGACAGATTCCAGCGGGTAGGCCGGAAGGGCAAAAAACTGTGAACCATCGAAAAGGAGCACCCCATGCTCGCCTTTCTTGATGACGACTTTGTCCGGGCCCATAGCCTTGATTTTCTGAGCTGCGCGGATCAGGTTAGTTTCACCTGTAAGGTCGCGCGCTTCGCCGTCATTCAGGACAAGGCAGTCCACACGCGCAATGACTTTCAGCAGATCCGCTTTTTTGTTGTGAATCCAGAAATTCATGGTATCGCAGGCCACATATTTCACCTTGGGGCGGTCGAGCTGGTCCAGAACTTTGGCCTGAAGGACGGGGTCGATATTGGCCAGGAAAACGCATTCTGGCGTCTGCTTGAAGTTCAGCTTGGGGTCAAATTCCAGCAGGACGTTGAGCTGGGTGTCCAGGGTCTGCGCAGAATTCAGATCCGAGCCGTACTTGCCCTTCCAGAAAAAGGTTTTGCCTTCCTTCACCTGCAGGCCGGACAGATCAATCGGGCGTTCCTGCAGTACTTTTCGGTATTCATCCGGGAAGTCGGTTCCGACCACAGCTACGAGCGAGATGGGTGTGAAAAAACTGGCTGCATAAGAAAAATAAGAGGCCGAACCGCCAAAAACGCGGTCGCTTTTTCCGAACGGCGTTTCAAGGGCGTCGATGGCCACTGTGCCGATGACGGCAAGCTTGGGCTGATCAGACATGGGCAATTCCTTCAAGTTTACTGCAGAGCTGTCGTGCTGCTTCATAGGGTTCCCTCGCGTTGAAGACCGCGCGCACTACCGCAATGCGGCTTGCACCGGCCTGAAGTACGGCTTCTACGTTGCTTGAATCGATTCCCCCGATTGCCACAAACGGGATCCTGACCGAAGCGGCCGCTTCTGCGACAAGCTCGAGCCCAACCTGTTTGTATCCGGGTTTGGTCGGTGTGGCATAGACAGGTCCGACGCCTATATAGTCCGCCCCTTGTTCCTGAGCTGCGAGCAATTCTACCAGCCGGTGTGTAGACTTGCCCAGCCACAGTTTCCGCCCGGCAAGTACTTTGCGGACGGCTTCGAGCGGCATGTCCTCTTGCCCAACGTGGACACCGTCGGCCTCGGCGGCCAGGGCCAGGTCGGGACGATCGTTGATAAAGAACAGGACTTTATGCTGCTCGGTCATCCTGCGCAGCTTTACCGCGAGCGCCAGGATTTCGCCGTCGGCCATGTCTTTGGCGCGCAGCTGCAGAACATCGATTCCGCCGCGGCAGGCATCTTCGGCCCTCTTTAAGAAATCCGCTTCCGCGAATCCAGCCTTGAGGTCTGTGACCGCATACAGCTTAAAATTTTTGAATGCTTCGTTTTTCCAGCTCATAAAGCCTGAATCGAAGGCGCTGCAGTGAGGCCGCTTCGCGGGGCGCAAGCACTTTCGATATCTCCTCCAGCACGCGCGAGGCCTCCTGCGCGCGCTTCATATTTGCGGCCATCAAATCCTTGCATTTGAGACTTCCCGGCCTGTCTTTCAGGGCCGATGACCTGCCCACGTCTTTGCCGGAATCGCGGGCAGCCAGAAGTTTTTCATAACCCGCTGCCGAGAAGTTCAGAAGAATGCGCGTAAGATTGTGGCGGCAGCTTTTGGCTTCGGCGGTCAGTTTTTTGTCGTCCAGAACAAAACGAGTCAAATCTTCGGCAACGCGAAGAGCCTCTTTTGCGCGGTTAAAGTTTGCGTCAAGGATTCGGAACAGTGCCTTGTTCGCCTTCATTTCTTCATTTTCTCGATAACTCGGGTGGTTGAACGGCCGGCGACAAGGGGCACAAGCACGACTTTTCCGCCCCAGGATTCGACCTCCCTGGCGCCCGCAATCTGTGATTTTTTCCAGTCATTGCCTTTGACCAGGACATCAGGCCTTAGAGTTTTAATCAGCTCAAGAGGCGTAGGCTCGTCAAAGAGGATTGCGTAACTGACAGATTCGAGTGCCGCGAGGACTTTAAGGCGGTCCTCTTCGGGATTAACAGGCCTGCTCGGGTCTTTGTAGGACTTTACGGAACGGTCGGTGTTGACGCCGACGATCAGGACGTCACCCGTTTTGCGGGCTTTCTCAAGATAAGTGACGTGGCCGAGATGCAGAATGTCGAAGGTGCCGTTTGTGAAAACAATTTTTTTGCGGCTGCGCTTCAGGCTTGCGACTGTCTTTTTGAGGCTGGCGAGGGACGGCGTCTTGCGTGCCATCAGAGGCTCAGCCGCCGAAAAACACGTTTTCCACGACTTCGGAAACCGCGTGAAGGGCGGTAATGTGCATTTCCTGAATGTGAGGGGTCTTCGTGCTTTCGGCGCGGAAGCAGATGTCGGATTCGCCCGCGAGCTTTCCGCCGGACGCGCCGGTCAAGCCGATGGTAAGGAGCCCCTGCTTCTTGGCCTGATTCAAGGCCTCAAGCACGTTCTTGGAATTACCGCTAGTGGACAGGCCGATGAAGACATCTCCCTTTTGTCCGAGGCCTTCGACCTGGCGGGAAAAGACCTTTTCGTAGGAATAGTCATTCGCCAGGGCTGTCAGGATTGAAGTGTCCGTAGTCAGGGCAATCGCAGGAAGGCTCGGGCGTTCAAGCTTGAACCGGCCGATGAATTCGGCAGCGATATGCTGGGAATCCGCCGCGCTGCCTCCGTTGCCGCAAAGCAGAAGTTTGTGGCCGCTCTTGAAGGCTTTCAGAATTTCCCGCGCAATCTTTTCCAGGACTTCGAGCTGAGGGCCCGTAAAACTGGCCTCGAAGGCTTTTTTGTGGTCCTGGAGAATAGCCTGGAACTGATCTTTCATATTTTAACCAAAGAAAACTTCAGCGAGCTTGTAGTAGTCGGAAGGGACGGTCTTGAGTTCACCGACGGCATCTGCGAGTTTCACGGGCACAATGCTGCGTCCCTGAAGGCTGACCATATGGCCGAACTTGCCCTCCTTGATCAGTTCGACGGCGCGCACGCCGAAACGGGTACCAAGCACCCGGTCGAAAGCCGTGGGGCTGCCGCCGCGCTGAATGTGACCAAGCACTGTCACGCGGGTTTCGAAACCAGTCTTGTCTTCGATCATGTCGCACAGGGTCTGGCCGATGCCGCCCAGACGGACGTGCCCGAATGCGTCAAGCTTCTGGTCGAGCGTCACGTTCTGGTTCTTGAGCGTGGCGCCTTCGGCGACAGCGACGATGCTGAAAGAACGGCCGCGCGCATGGCGCTTCTTGATGAGATCGCAGACCTGGTCAATGTCCGCTGGAATTTCAGGGATCAGGATGACGTCAGCGCCGCCGGCGATGCCTGCTTCCAGGGCAATCCAGCCCGCATGACGGCCCATGATTTCGACCACAATGACACGGTTATGAGATTCCGCCGTCGTGTGAAGGCGGTCGATGCACTCCATGGCGATATTAAGCGCCGTATCGTAACCGAACGTGTAGTCCGTGGAGTTAAGGTCATTGTCGATAGTCTTGGGAACGCCGACCACCTTCACGCCTTCATTCGAGAGTTTATTGGCCACGCCGAGCGTGTCTTCACCGCCGACGGCGACGAGCGCGAGCAGCTGATGTTTATTGATATTGCTTTTTACCTTTTCGACATCGCCCGCTTTCTTGTACGGGTTGGTGCGGGAAGTGCCCAGGATGGTGCCGCCGCGGTGAAGGATGCCTGAGACGGAAATATTGTCGAGGATGATGAAGTCGTCTTCGACGATGCCCTTCCAGCCATTTTTGAAACCGATGACCTGTAGGCCTTCGAGCGTGGCTTTTTTGACTACCGCGCGAATGACAGGGTTAAGACCAGGACAATCACCACCACCCGTTAAAATACCAATACGCTGCATGGAATGTTACTCCTCTTTGATTTTGAATTTGAAAGAATTACAACGAAACGACTTTTTCGCGGGCAGTTTCCTGAAGGTCTACCTCATGATCTTCGATGCGCTGTACGTCGCAGATGACTTCGAGAAGATTTTCGCTTCCAAGGAGTTTCTTGACGCGCGAGCGGACTTCCTCCTGCACTTCGGTCAGGAACTCAT
>CAZMMY010000196.1:0-4360 GCA_964567495.1 uncultured bacterium | reverse complement strand
TAATTTTCCTTCACAAAATTTGCACTCTGCGGAAAGGGCAGGCATACTTTTTTTATAACAAAACGAACAATCACACCGAAACATGCAGGGACGGCAATAAGCAATGGAAATAGAGAAGGGTTTACTCGACTCCAGAATTCTGATTATCGATGACGACGTCACCATCGGTATGACTCTCGAGGAAGTCCTTAAAGACAACGACTACAGCATGGTCCGGTATATTTCGGATTCCCGCCAGGCCGAAAGCGTTTACCGCCAGTTTCATCCCGACCTCGTCATGCTCGATATTAAAATGCCGCACATGGACGGCTTTGAAGTCATGCAGGTCCTTCGCACGATTGACCGCGCAAGCTTTGTTCCTATTCTCGTGCTGACGGCGGAAGTGGAAGAGGAAGTTTGTCTCCGTGCTCTCAGCTCCGGCGCGACCGACTTTTTAAACAAACCCTATAAGGTTTCCGAAGTTCTCGCGCGCATCCAGAACCTTCTTAAAGTCAGGAAACTGCATACCGACCTGGAGCATAAAGCCGTCTTCCTCGAAGACAAGGTAGAAGACCGGACGCAGCAGCTGCGCAAAGCCATCGTTGACCTCGAATCACTGCACGGCCAGGTCTAGCAGGCCTATATCGAAACAATTTACCGCCTGACTCGCGCGACCGAGTACAAAGACGAAGAGACGGCACATCACGTCAAGCGGCTGTCTCTATATTCGGTGGCGCTCGGCAAAGAGGTCGGCCTGACGCCGCAGCAGGTGGAAATGCTGCTTTATGCCAGCCCCATGCACGACATCGGGAAGATCGGCATTCCGGACAATATCCTTTTCAAACGTGCGTCGCTGGATGAGGCGGAGTGGAAAATCATGAAGACCCATCCGGTCATCGGTTATGAGATCCTGAAAGAATCGGAAGCTCCGATCCTGAAAATGGGCGCGCTGATCGCCCTTAACCATCACGAAAGATGGGACGGTTCCGGTTATCCAAACGGCAAGAAAGGCGAAGAGATCCCGATAGAGGCGCGCATCGTAACCCTGGTTGACGTTTACGACGCCCTGCGCAGCCGGCGTCATTACAAAGAGCCGTTCACCCACGAAGTAAGCTGCAAGATCATGCTGGAGGGCGACGGGCGCGTAAAGCCCGAGCATTTCGACCCGAAGCTTCTGGAAGCCTTCAGGAAAATCCACGACCAGTTCGAGAAAATCTTCGAGGAAAACCAGGACTAGGGCATGCTGAAATATTTCTGGCCGCCCATCTTGGACATCGATGACGCCAGAAAAGTTGCCCGGCAGGGTTCCGTAGCCGCCGCTTTCTGTTCGATTGCGACCGCGGTCATCACTTATTTCAGCACCGGCGGCAGGGAGCTTATACCCGGCTGGAGCGTCACCGCCTACGTCGACGCTGCGGTTTTTGCGGTCATCTCGTTTGGTATCTACAGGATGTCGCGAATCGCAGCCTTCATTGGATTCGGCGTTTACGTTTGGGGCCGCATCGATCTGTACATGACCATGGGCCCGGAATCAATGAGAAATCCCTGGCTGGTTATTTTATTCATACTGTATTTCATGCACTCGGTGCGCGCCACCATGGCGTATCACGAACTTCGGGCCATCGAGCTGAAACATGAAGCGATGGATGCCGCGCAGGCCTCCGTTTCAGAAGCGCAGCAGGCTGCAGGCCAGGCCTCGCCTCCGCTGCTCAGGCTCCGGTTTTTTGTTTTGGCCGCGGTCATTCTCGGCATTATGGCTGTCACCGCCGCTGCGGCCTACATTATTCCCAAGGCGCAGCAAAGCACCGCAGGCCGGCCGAAAGCCGCCGACGCACTCGCCGTTGAGCAAACGCCCGGGAAAGCGCCTGCCGAACAACCCGGCCGCGAGCCTCTGCCGGGTGAGAAGACCTTCCGCCTCAAGTCGGGCGAAACCGTCAAAGGCAAAGTCATCTACGAGGACGACGTCTACTACAACGTAGAATCCTGGAACGGCACCCAGACCACGGTCATCAAGGAAGACCTTTCCAGGCCTCCTGAATAATCCCCGTAGAAGCTTCGCAATAAAAACGTATAATAGGAGCGCGATGCGAAAATTTTTCTATGCGGTTATGATGTTTTCTCTTTTCGGCGGGCAAGTGCAGGCCGGCGAAGCCGCGCCCATGAGTCCCAAAAAAGCCAAGCCCCCCAAAATGAAGACGGCGGCTGAGCTCGACCGCGAACACCGCGCAAAAAACCAGAAAATCCTGGATGACCGGCGCGCCAAGATCGACCCTTTGCTTAAAAGATCGAAAGAGGGGGCCGCGAGATTCAAAAAGCGGATGGAAAAGCGCAAAAAAGAACCCCGGAAAACCCCCGAACAGATCATTGCCGAGGCCGAAGCCAGGGCCGAAGCCGTAAAAAGAGAGCACACAAAAAATGTTTCCGATGGTTTTACTCCGAAAGCCTGAGCGCCGCCGCGCCGCCGTTTTTCTCTGCGGGCTGGCGGCCTTTGCCCTTTTACTTGTGCCCGCTGGTTTCTGCGATGAAAAGAAACCGGAGCATCCGAAGCACGCCGAACGCAGGCTTTCCCGTGAAGCCTATCGCAAGGCCTACGCGGACAGGCATCCCGGGCTGAAGAAAAAAAAGAAGGAAAAGGCGGGAGCGCCGAACAGGGACCTCAAACAGGCCCGCTTGCGCACGCCTGAGGAGGCGAGGGCCGAATCCGAGAGAATCCGCGCCCAGTACGAGGCCGACGCCGCGGCCTTCAGAGAGAAGCTGAAGACCGATTATCCCGAGCCCAGGCCTGTCGGCGCCAAGCCGGCTGTGCCTTCAGCAGAACCGCCCGCGCAGCAGCCAGCAGCAAGTTGAAACCGGTCAATCTCGAGAAGATCCTTTTCCCCCTGAACGGCGTCGTAACGGCCGTGGTGTTTTTCCTGCTCGCTCCGACCACGCGGATTTACGCCAGCTGGTTTCCCGAAAAAAAAGCGGAACTTTGGTGGGCGCCGGTCGGGCTGCTGGTTTTTTCAGCCGTGCTTTGGATTTTCACAAGCCTGGCTATGCCGCACCTGATTAAAAAGGGCGTGTTCGAAGACAGGCGCAAGGGGATGCCGCGGGAAGGGCGGGCGAACGTCGACCTTTCCCGGGTGCTGGGCGCGCTGTCGGTTTTCACGTTTCATATGGCGGTGCTGATCATCATGTCGGTCACTCTGGTCATCGGTATGAATAAAGGCATGACGGGAAAAATATTTCCGCGCGGCAATATCGCCTGGGACGCGCCTTAATTTAAAAAAGGAAGCATCAATGAAACTGATTTCGTGGAACGTCAACGGCATCCGTGCCGTTATGAAAAAGGGGTTCAAGGATTTCATCAAGGCCGAAGACCCGGACGTGCTGTGCCTGCAGGAAGTCAAAGCGACCGTCGAACAGGCCGCGCTCGAGCTGCCCGGTTATCACGTTTACTGGAACCACGCGCTCTCCAAAGCGGGGTATTCCGGCACCGCAATCCTGACCAAAGCCGAGCCCCTCAAAGTGGCCAACGGCATGGCCATCGCCAAGCACGACCAGGAAGGCCGCGTCATCACCGCGGAGTTCGAAAAATTCTATGTCGTCAATGTTTACGTGCCCAATTCCAAGCGTGATTTGTCGCGTCTTGCGTACCGGCAGAAGGAATGGGACGTGGATTTCCTGAAATACCTCAAAACGCTCGAAAAAAAGAAGCCCGTGATCTTCTGCGGCGACCTGAACGTGGCGCACACGGAAATTGACCTGTCGAACCCCGAAAGCAACCGCAAGAACCACGGCTTTACGGACGAAGAGCGCGAGGGTTTTACCAACCTCATCAAGGCGGGTTTCATCGACACTTTCCGTGAATTCGAGAAAGAAAAGGGGCATTACACCTGGTGGGCCCCCTTCGCGAACTGCCGCAAGCGGAACATCGGCTGGCGCATCGATTATTTTCTTATCTCCAGGGCCCTGCGCCCGCGGCTGAAACAGTCCTGCATTCTTCCTCACGTGCTGGGCTCGGACCACTGCCCGGTGACTATCACCATCAAGGATTAGGCTCTTACATGGCAATCAATCGTTACCGCCTGCCCGGCCTCGAGAAAAAATTCTCGCATGACGCCCGCAACCGCGCTTATCTTGTGGTCATCCGCACCGGCAAGCAGGAAAAAAACTTTCTGGATGAAAGCCTGGCTGAAATGGAGGAACTTGCGGGTTCCGCGCTCATGAAGGTGGTGGGTTCGGTCAAAGTAACCCTGAACGACCCTAGCCCGAGCCATTTCCTGCGCCACGGCAAGCTGGATGAGCTGAAAATGGAAGCGGCGCGCACGGGCGCGAACGTGCTGGTCTTCAATCGCGAGCTTTCGCCCGGCCAGATCGGCAACATCGAAAAATATGTGGG
>CAZMMY010000195.1:0-4369 GCA_964567495.1 uncultured bacterium | reverse complement strand
GCGCGCCACATGCTCGTCGTTGACCCCAGTAACCATGATCACCGGAATGCTCGCGTCCTTCTCGTGGATTTTTTTGAGCGTCAGAACGCCGTCCATGCCCGGCATGGTCACGTCCAGCATGACCAGCTGCGGTCTTTTCTCATCTGCAAGGCGCAGCGCTTCTTCGCCGCTCTCCGCGGTCTTGACGGTGAAGCCCTTATGCTCAAAAAAAGAGCCCAGCAATTTCAGAATTCCGATTTCATCGTCCACGATAAGAAGGTACCCCCCTTCTTCTTCGGCCCGGGACTCTTTTTTGAGCGATTCCGCAGCGAGAAGCGAGAGCACATACTCACGGATTTCATTGAACTTGGTTTTTTCGAAAACAGCGCGCGCGCCATGGGCCAGCGCCTGTTTCTTCAGCTCCGGAGAAAGTCCGCCTGAAACGATAATGACGGGCAGCTTCTGGTTTTCCATGATCCTGTCCAGAACAGTCAGCCCGTCTTCGTCGGACATATAAAAATCGAGTACAACCAGTTCGGGTTTTTCGGCATTGAGGAGCTCGATAAGTTTCTGCCCGCCGGGCGCAGTGATGACCTGATGGCCTTCCCGCTTGAACAGGTCGTACCACAATTTCCGGATGCCCGAATCATCATCTACCAGAACGATCTTTCCCATTCGCTCCCTCAGTCCTGCAGCTGCATTTCAATCACGCGGATCAAGTGCTCGAAATCCACGGGCTTCGTCACATACTCGAGGGCGCCGTTGTCGAACGCCTGCCTTGCTTCCGATTCTTCATGGCACCCCGTGACTACGATCACAGAAATGTCGGGCCTCTTTTGCCGAACTCGCTTCAGCACTTCCATGCCCGGCATATCCTTGAGCCCGAGGTCGAGAAGCATGACTTTAAACGACGGGATCTCGGCAATCTCCAGCGCTTCAGCGCCCGTAGCCACAGGTAGCACCTGCATGCCGCTTTTTTCCAGATAACGCTTTAGGACCTCGCGCACGCTGGGGTTATCGTCGACGATCAGAATTCTTTTCATGGTTCAGTCCGCCTTCCGGTCTAGAATTTCTCTTACTTTAAATCCGAACGCAGCGGTAGACAGCGCCGGGGACATGGGAGACGGCACTCCTGAATTTTTCTTCGCTTTCAGCAAGCCGGCTGTTGATCGCTTGAGCTCCAGGGTGCTCTCCTGCACCGCCGCCTCGGAGCGGCTGCCCTTATCGGCAAGCGACTTGAAATAAAGCGCCAGAATCCCGGTTGCCGCCAATCCGCCGCAGAGAATGGCCGGCGGCGCCAGGGAAATAAATTTTCCGGCAGGCAGGGCGGCCCCAAAATATGAAATTAAAGAAAGTGCGGCGCCGATCAAAAGGACGGGCCAGGCCCTGTGCGAGGCCGTTTTTTTATGGGTCTTTTCCAAAACCGTCTGGTTCATCACGTTTTTTCTCCAATACCCGGATAGCATTCGCGGCGGCAGTGGTCGCAGATTCCGTGGCTGAACTTAAGGTCAGAGTGCTGTTGGAAATAAAGCTCCATCTGGGTCCAGCAGCCCTCGAGATTGCGGATTTTCTTGCAATGCGCGCAGATCGGAATGAAGCCCCGGAGGGTTTTGATTTCGTTCAGGGCCCGGGCAAGCTCCTCGTTTCGCTGCACGAGAAGATGTTCCCTCGCCTTCAGTTCTTCGATAGCTTTTTTCAGCCTGACTGCCGAGCGGACTCTCGGCATCAGTTCCTGGCGCCTTACCGGCTTGGTTACATAATCCATTGCACCTGCCGTGAACGCTTCTTCGAGCGAGGTGAAATCGGTATTGGCGGAGACCATGATGACCGGAATGTCACGAAACCGGTTGTCGTTCTTGATCGCCTTGCAAGCCTCGATGCCGCTGATTCCAGGCATCATAATGTCCATCAGAATCAGGTCTACAGGCGAATCTTCTTCGGCGATCTCCAGCATTTTGTATGCTTCCTGCGCAGAGGCGGCAGTAAGCAGGCTGCCCAGCTGTTCTTTCTGAAGATAACCTTTCAATAGCACAAGGTTGTCAGGCGCGTCGTCGACCATCAGGATGCTCATGCCGCTCTCCCTTGAACTGCATTCATACCCAGGGCCTTGCCGACTTTGTCCGTGAAAATATCCTGCCCGAACGGTTTGGCCATGAAGTCATCCGCGCCAAGCCCCAGGACCCGGCGGCGGGTCGATGATTCATTCAGGCCGGTCATAGCGATGATTTTGATATGGTCCCACTCACGATGGCGGCGGATATTTTCGCACACCTGAAAACCGTCGATCATGGGAAGCATCAGGTCGAGCAGGACCACATTCGGCTGGAGCTTCGATACGGCCAGACCGGCTTCGAAACCGGTCTGGGCTTCAAAAATTTCAACATCAGGAAAACTTTTCTCAAAAAACATCCGGAGTAGGGAAATCATGCCGGGTTCATCCTCGATAATCAGCGCGCGCTTTTTTGTGCTCACCTCAAGCACCTCCGGAGGGATGACCATATTGAGGGCGCGGAGAAAAGGTACCAGGTCGTCGACAAACACCCGGTGGTGACCGCCGCCTGTGACAGCGGCCTTAAGCTTGCTTTCCTTGATCCAGCGAATAACCGAGCCTTTGGAGACCTGGCACATTTCCGCGATTTCCTGGGTCGTGAAATATTTTTTCATTCGCAGAAGCTCCTCCTAATAAAAAAATAACACGATCGGCGCATTTTGCAAATTTGGAGCGTTTAAAACGTTTGGAACGTTTTCGGAAAGAATCTAACCTGTTTATATCTAACGGGTTAGGTCTAAAATCGCTTTTTTATGGCGGGGATATTTGCGGATGAGGTTATCGCGAACGGCCATTTCGAAGTCGCGAAAATCAAAACCTGGGGAAACCGTGCAGCCCAGAAGCGCAAAGCCTTGCAGAGGCAGGCGAGCCCCGAACCAGCAGCCGGCCGGCACAACAGCCTGAAAAACTTCGCCTTTTGCGGAATTCCTTCCGAGTTTAACGGTTCTGGCTTTCCGGGTTTTAGGGTCTAGGATCCAGAGCGCCACGGGCGAACCTTCGTAAAAATGCCACGTCTCATCAGACTTTATGCGGTGGAGCGCAGAAATGTCCTTCGCGTGAAGAAGAAAATAAATTCCCGTGGCGACAGAACGGATCGCGCCGTCGCCCTGCCGCATAACCTGGTCTTTGGCGCGGTAGGTTTCGCGGTAATATCCGCCTTCGGGGTGCGGCTTTAATTTTAGTTTTTTGATGAGTTTTGAGGAAGTCATCGACGTGTCATTCTGAGCGGAACGAGAATCTCGGGTTTATGTTTTATCAACGGGTAGGATTCGGCTTGATCGGATTCGACGCCTTCACACCGATATTCGCAGTTTTGCTAACGCAAAACCGCACCGGTGTTCCAGTCGGTCATCCGGCTTCTCGAAGGATTTCGCCGCTTCTTGAGGTCGCGGCTCCATCTTAAGGCTCGAAGCCTCCCCTTCGAATCCTATAAACCTTTACCATTTTATAAAGGCCCTGTGGCCTTTATAAAATGGCGGAGGAGGTAGGATTCGAACCCACGAGACCCTTGCGGGTCTAACGGTTTTCAAGACCGCCGCATTCGGCCACTCTGCCACTCCTCCAGAATTTGGGAATCAACGTGCTCGGTGTCGGGTGCGCAGACTGCAGCGTCAAGCTGCAGCTAGCCTGTCACGATCATTATGCTTGCGACCTTCAAATCCCGATTAAAAATTCGGAGAGGTCAGAAGCTCATACTTCTGACATTCCGCTCGGGCTTGAAGCCCTTCGCTTCAGGGGATCTTTCTCGCTCTTCGCGGGGCATCCCGCTTAGAGCTCGCCCCCTGTGTCCCACAATATTCCTCATAAATAAGATGTCAGGTTTTTTATATTAAAAAATCGGAGAGGGGGGGATTTGAACCCCCGGTACCGGTTTTCACCAGTACAGCGGTTTAGCAAACCGCCGCCTTAAGCCGGGCTCGGCCACCTCTCCATTAATCAGGACAAGCTTTTAAGATAGGGTCTTAAAGCTTTTGGGAACTGCTCGACGGAATCGTCTTTGGGCTGAATGTTTTCAAGCAGGCAAAGGACAATGCGCGCCAGCGCCACGCCGGAACCATTGAGCGTGTGCACGAATTCAGGTTTCCCGGTTTTCTCGCGCCGGAAACGGATGTTCGCGCGCCTTGCCTGGTAGTCCCAGAAGGTCGAGCAGCTCGAAACCTCAAACCATTTCTCAGTCCCGGGCGCCCAGGCTTCGAGATCATAACACTTGGCCGCGGAAAAACTCAAGTCGCCCGTTCCGAGCAGCAGCACGCGGTAAGGCAGCTCAAGAGCCTGCAGCACGGCTTCCGCGTTCTCGACCAGCGATTCCAGCTCGGTCAACGAATCTTCCGGCTTTACGAA
>CAZMMY010000194.1:0-4391 GCA_964567495.1 uncultured bacterium | reverse complement strand
AACCGCGCTGGCCGAAACCGATCGGCGTAAGGAGATCCATGACGCGCATGGAGACTTCCTTCGGGTCGGTCTCAAGCAGGATCCGTTTTTCGGGATACAGCGGAGTCAGGTTATCGAAGGGAATCTTCGACTTGATGGCTTCCGGGTCCTCGAAATTCACGGCTTCCACTTTCAGGAGCGCGAAATAACGCTCGCCTTCCTTCGGAGGGCGGATCTGGCCGCTGACGTTGTCGCCCGTGCGCAGATTGAAACGGCGGATCTGGCTGGGGCTGACGTAAATATCGTCAGGCGACGGCAGGTAGTTGTAGTTCGGCGAACGGAGGAAGCCGAAACCGTCCTGCAAAATTTCCAGGACGCCTTCCCCGTACATCAGGCCCGAACGCTCTGCCTGGCTCTGCAGGATCTTGAAAATCACGTCCTGCTTCTTGACGCCGGCCGTGGGGCCGATGTCGAACTTGCGGGCAAGCTCGTGCAGCTCGTTGATTTTCAGGCGCTTCAGGCTGACCACGTCGAACATTTTTTCGCCGGGCTTGGGCGCGGGAATGTTGATCTCCACGTCGTCTGCGGGCATCTGCGGCGGGGCCGGGGGCGCCTGGCGCGGCGCTTCGACCTTGCGGGTCTGCGTTTTTTCTCTTTCTTTCTCTTTTTCTCTAGGCATTGCTTATTCCTCTCCTTTTTTCAATTCTTTCTGAATTTCACTCCAGATTTTCTTAACTTCGCTTCTTGTGTTTTCCAAACTTCCGGCGTTGTCCACGGCCCAGCTCGACTTCGCGCGTTTCTGCTCCAAAGGCATCTGGGCTTTCTGCCTCTCTTCTATTTCTTTCGCCGAAAAACCTTTCTGCTTCAGGCGTTCCTGCGCAATCTGACCCGGCGCGGTCACGGTAACCGTTTTGTCGCATCGCTTGTCGAATCCCGTCTCGAAGAGCAGAGGCACTTCAAGGACCACGACTTTTTCTTCCGCGTTCTTTATCTCTTCTTCCATTCTCTCAAAAACATAAGGATGGACAATAGTTTCCAGCTTTTTTCTCTTGGCGGCATCCTCGAAAACCGCTCTTGCGATTTTTTTGCGGTCCAGCTCCTGCGCGCCTTTAACGGCCGCATCGGGCACCAGTTTCAAAATTTTACCGGCCACTTCACTGTCAGAGGCCAGCGCCTCGTGGGCCAGCAGGTCGGCATCGACCACGCACGCTCCCAGCTCCCGGAACAGCCCGGCCACGGTGCTCTTGCCCGTTCCGAAACCTCCGGTCAGGCCCACAACCAGTTTTTTCATCATCCCTTGTACCATGAGTCGCCAGTAAACACGTCCACGCGAAGCGGGACGCGCAGCTTGTATGCGCCTTCCATTTCCTGGCGCACCAGCTCGGGAAGCTCCTTGCTTTCTCCGGACGTCATGTCAAACACAAGCTCGTCGTGCACTTGCATCATCATGCAGCTTTCAAATTTTTCT
The DNA here is from genome assembly GCA_964567495.1 of uncultured bacterium. Classification (GTDB taxonomy): domain Bacteria; phylum Omnitrophota; class Omnitrophia; order Omnitrophales; family Aquincolibacteriaceae; genus CAYLPP01. Next base: position 2,944 of record CAZMMY010000194.1, on the reverse strand, counting down.
TTTTCCAGGCGTTCCTGGATATTGATCATGGCCAGCTTGATCAAGTCCGCGGCCGAGCCCTGGATCGGGGCGTTGATCGCGGCACGTTCCGCAAACTGGCGGATCTGCCCGTTCTTGGAGTTGATCTCCGGGAAATAGGAACGCCTTCCCAGGATCGTGGTCAGCCAGCCGTTCTGGCGGGCCAGGTCTTTCTGGCCTTCCAGATAATCTTTGACTGCCTTGTAACGGGTAAAATAACTTTTGATGAAATCGTCGGCTTCGGAGACCGACAGCCCCAGCTCCTGCGACAGGCCGAACGCGGTCTTGCCGTAGATGACGCTGAAATTGATGGTTTTGGCCACATCGCGCATCTCGCGCGTCACATCTTTTTCCTTCACGCCATAAAGCTGGGTAGCCGTAAACTTGTGAATGTCGCGGTCTTCACTGAACGCTTCCGTCAGGTTCTTGTCGCCGGTCAGGTGCGCCAGGACTCTGAGCTCGATCTGCGAATAGTCCGCAGACAGAATTTTTCTTCCCTCTCCGCGGGGCACGAACGCCTTGCGGATCCTGCGGCCCGCTTCCGTGCGGATCGGAATGTTCTGCAGGTTCGGGTCCGAGCTCGACAGCCGGCCCGTCGCCGTCACGGTCTGGTGGTACGACGTGTGCACCAGGTTCGTGGCCGGGTTAATCATCTCCGGCAGCGCGTCGAGGTAAGTCGACTTCAGCTTGGTGCGCTCGCGGAATTCCAGCAGCTTTTTCGGCAGCTCATAATTCAGCGCCAGCTTTTCCAGCACGCTTTCGTCGGTTGAGTAACCCGTCTTGGTGCGGCGGATAACCGGCAGGCCCATCTTTACGAACAGGATCTCGCCCAGCTGCTTGGTGGAGTTGATATTGAACTCCTGCCCCGCTTCTTTGTAAATTTCCGCAGTCAGCTTCTGCAGGTCTTTCTGCGCTTCGTCCGACTGCTGTTTCAGCAGCTTGACGTCGATATAAACGCCGTTCATTTCCATTTTCGCCAGGACTTCGGAAAGCGGCATTTCGACTTTTTCAAAGAGCGGCTCGAGCGAGGCTTCCCTCATCCGCGCCATCAGTGCGGTCGTCAGGCGGAACACACAGTCCGCGTCTTCGCACGCATACTCGGTGATTTTTTCCACAGGCACTTCGGCCATGGTAATCTGGCTCTTGCCCGAACCGATCAGCGACTCCGTCGTGATCTTGCGGACCTCCAGGAACTCCAGGCTGATATCGTCCAGGTTGTGGTTCCGCTTAGCGGGGTTCACAAGGTAGCTGGCGATCATAGTGTCAAATTTGATGCCGCGAACGTTGATGCCCGCTCGCTTCAAAACAATCCAGTCGTATTTCACGTTCTGCCCGTATTTCTCGAGCTTTTCGTCTTCGAGGAGGGGCCTTAAAACTTCCAGGACTTCCTGCTGCGCCAGGCCGGGACCGCAATGGCTCTTGCTGGAGACCGGAATATAAAATGATTCGAACGGCTGGCATGCAAAGCTCAGGCCCACCAGCTCGGCGCGCATCGGGTCTTCCGACGTTGTTTCTGTATCAAAGCTGAACGCGCCGGCTTTTTCGAGTTTCGCCGCCAGGTCGCTCAGCTCCCTCTGCGTTTTAACGCAGTGATATTTTCTTTTGGCCGAGTCCTGCTCGCCCGCGGGAGCGGCGGTCTGCGCCAGCGCGCGGACTTCATAGCGCTTGTAAAAATCGAGCAGCTTGCCCGCATCGGGCTCCTGCATCTTGAGGTCGTCCCACTGGAATTCCAGCGGAACTTCCGTATCGATGATCACGAGATGCCGCGACATCTCGAGTTCTTTCATGTGGTCCTTAATCAGCTGCTGCTGCGATTTCGAGCTGACCTTGTCCACGTTCTTGATCAGGTTGTCAACCGTACCGAACTGATGAATCAGTTTGATCGCGGTCTTCTCGCCGATGCCCGGCACGCCGGGAATATTGTCGGACGAGTCGCCCATCAGAGACATAATCTCGACGACTTTTTCAGGGCCAAGGCCTTCGAAGCGCTTGCGCACGCCGTCGGCATCGCAGATGGCGCTCTCCTTGCCGGGATTCAGGATCTTGATGTTCTCGTTGACGAGCTGCATCGCGTCCTTGTCGCCCGTCAGGATAAAAACCTGCATTCCTTCGGCCTCGCCCTGTTTCGCAAGCGTTCCGAGAATGTCATCGGCTTCAAAGCCGGGTTTTTCAAAGATCGCAAACCCGGAGAGCCGGCAGAATTCCTTAATCGGCTCGATCTGCGGCACCAGATCTTCAGGCATGGGCTTGCGGTGCGCCTTGTAGCTCTCATACTTCTTATGGCGAAAGGTCGGCTCCGGCCTGTCGAAGCAGATCGCCACGTAACCGGGGGCTCCCTCGGTCAGCAATTTTTTAAGAATCGTGATGAACCCGTAGATGGCGTTGGTCGGTTCACCCTTGGAATTCGAAAGATTGCGTATCGCGTAATAGGCCCTGTAGAAAAACGCGCTTCCATCCACCAGATAAAGCTTGGTATTGGCTGACTTTGCGGCAGATTGCTTCTTGGGCTGCTTCATCACCATCGTCATTGCAAAAGGCAGATTGATCCGGGGTTTTTTGCAGGAAAAACAGGTTTAATAATGGCCAAACCTCGTAACGCTCGATTTTTCAGGGATTTAATGCCGTGCGGGCCTAACTAGAATGGATTCTCTCTCCGGGCGGTAGACTAGCCCAACTGCCTATACGGGTCAACCTATTTTTTAACCGCAGGGGCGGCCCCGGGCTTGGGGGCTCCCATGCGCATGACCCTGTCACCCAGCTCCTTGGGGTCGGCTGCGACTTCGATCATGGCGTCGTAACTTATTACGCCAGCTTGATATAGGTCCTTAAGATTGTCGTCCAGAGCCCTCATGCCGTAGCGGGCGCCGGTCTGGATCTCGGAAACGACCTGATAGGTCTTGCCCTCACGGATCAGGTTGCGGATGGC
>CAZMMY010000193.1:0-4406 GCA_964567495.1 uncultured bacterium | reverse complement strand
CATCCGGAATTCCTGATTCCGACGTGGACGGTCGCAGCCGAAGAGCAGTTTTATCTCATTCTGCCTCTTTTTATACGCTGGGTTCCGGAAAGCCGCCTTCCCGCGGTTGTCGCCTGCCTGATCGCTTCAGCGATAATTTTCCGTGCCGCGATACTTTTTTTGAATCCCTTTCATTTTCCGGTTCCCTGGTGGGGCGCTTATACGCTTCTGCCGTCTCGCCTTGATACACTTTTCGGGGGAGTGCTGATGGCTTGTCTGTTTCGCCGGCAGGGATTTTTCGAGAAGCTCAGGCAAAATATGGGCTTGATTCGCGCCGCTCTCGCGGTCGCTGCGGCAGGCTTCTGCATGATGACATTAAAAAAAGAAGCATGGCTGACTACTGTCATCGCATCGGGCGGCTACGCGTGGTTTTCGGTCATGTGCTGTCTGCTGCTCGCGGTCTGCCTGGCTGACTCCCGTTTTGCGGCCTTTTTCAGAGCCAGGCCGCTCTGCCGGCTTGGAAACCTCTCCTATTTTATGTATCTGTTTCATGTTCCCTTCATCGGTTTTTTTCTGCGCGGCGCCGCTTCCGGAAAAGGTATTCCGATTATGAGGAACGCCTCTGAATACGCTGCCGGCGCCGCGGCGGTTGTGTGCGTCTGGGCGGCCGCGGTTTTTTCAAGACGCTTTTTCGAGGGCCCCTTGATCAGTCTTGGGCGCCGCTTGAGCTTCAATGTTTATGCGGGAGAAAGAAAAACGGCATGAAGCCTGCTATTGAAGTCAGCAATATTTCAAAACGCTACCGGCTTAACTATCGACTCCGGACCACACTGCGCGAAACCGTGGACAGGCAGATGCTGCGGCTGGCGTCGCTTTTTTCGGCATCAGCAAGGGAGAGATCCGCCGCATTGAGCGCGTCGAATAGCAGTCATGAAACCTTCTGGGCGTTGAAAAATGTTTCTCTGGAAGTTCCGAAAGGACAGGTTTTGGGCATCATAGGCCAGAATGGTTCTGGCAAATCGACCCTGATGAAACTGCTTTCGCGCGTGACCGCGCCCACCGAAGGGAGTATTGCGCTGCGCGGCAGGACCGCGAGTCTTTTGGAGGTCGGCACAGGGTTTCACCCTGAACTTTCGGGGCGTGAGAACATATACTTGAATGGCGCGATTCTGGGTATGGCCCGCAGTGAAACGCGAAAAAAATTCGACGCGATCGTGGAGTTTTCCGGCGTGCAGCGTTTCATCGATATGCCGGTTAAACGCTACTCCAGCGGAATGTACGTTCGCCTGGCTTTCAGCGTCGCGGCGCACCTCGAGTCCAAGATTCTGCTGGTTGACGAGGTCCTGGCCGTCGGAGACATGGATTTTCAGCGGAAATGTCTCAATAAAATCACGGAAATCGCGGGTGACGGAAGGACCATTGTCATGGTCAGCCACAGTCTGCGTCAGATCGGGGACCTGTGTTCGCGTGCGATCCACATCGACAAAGGGCAGATCATAGATGATGGAGATTCTTCCGCGGTCATTGATAAATACATCAAGGTCGTGAGGAAGCGGAACCCCGAAGACTTTTCCGAGCTGAAGCACCTTGCGCATTCGCCTGATTTTGTGATCAGGAAAGTCGTTCTTAAAAACAGCGCGGGCCGTGAAACGAGAGAGCTGCTTTTCAAAGAACCGTTTTCAGTCGAAATCGAGGTCAGGGTTGTCCGGAGGACACCGGGCGTGCGCATTGCCGCAGGTTTTTCCAACCTTGCTGACGTGTGGATCGGCAGGTCTCATTACCCGAACCGCGACGGTGAAACGCTCGATATGCAGCCTGGTACTTACGTTTTAACATGGAAGTTTACCAGCGCGTTCAGGCCCGGCAGTTACTATGCCGGAATTGGCGCCCATCGTCAGGAAAAGCTGGATGCAATCGAGACGCTGGACCATATTCCGCAAGCGCTGCTCTTTCAGGTGAGCAGCGCTCCCTTTGGAAAAAATCCTGAGCCATTCATCCATGACACGGGCCTTATAGCGCTTGAGGCCGCTGCCGAACTTAAAAAAACAGAATCATGAAACGGTTGGGAAAACTTGTGCGGCGAATACTGGGCTTGAAAGGCTGCTGTGAAAAGCGGGCAGGGACACATAAAGTGCTTATCCCTGCCGTGAGGTTTGAAAATGTTTTTCCCGGCCTTTATGAACAACCTGTCGTTCTTCAGCACATGGCGTGGCGGTACGGGCATCTGAGCCACGACGAAACGCTTGTGCAGCTGGCCGCTTTGGCCCGCTATCTGGCGCCGCGCCGGATTTTTGAATTCGGAACTTTCGACGGGCGGTCCGCCCTTAACATGGCCTTTAACCAGCCGGAAGACGGAAAGTTGTTCACGCTGGACCTTTCGGCTGACGAGGCCCGCGTCTGCGGCGAAAATGAAAAGCCATATATGAAGCCGGACATGACCCGGGCTCTGTTTCGCGAAAAACGGGTGCCAGCGGAAGCGCTTCGAAAAATCGAGCTGCTGCAGGGCGATTCAAAAGAAATCGATCTTTCGGCGTACAGACAAAGCATGGATCTCGTATTTGTGGACGGCGGGCATGACCGCGAAACTGCTGCGGCCGACTCGGTAAATGCGTTTCTCATTTTGCGCCCGGGCGGCATTATTCTCTGGGACGATTACACGGACTACTGGCCCGAAGTCCGCGAAGTCATCGACTTGCTTTCCGGAATCGTGCCGCTTTGCCGCGACGAAAGGACCAACCTGGTTATGTTCGGGCCGGGACGCTCGGAAGTGAGCGTTGACGAAATCCGCTCCCGGCTGGGAAAGGTATTGTGATGAAAACGGCATTGATCACAACGACCATTCGTGTGCCTGAAGTGCTGAAAACCTATCGCTCTTTCGACCCGGATGCCGTTTTTTTTGTGGCAGGAGACAAAAAAACACCGCATGCGCAGCTCGAAAAATTTGTACGTGAAATCGGAAACGCATTTTATTACAGCGATACTGATCAGGAAAAGCTTGGCTATGCCTGCAGCGGAATCATCGGCTGGAACAGGATCATGCGCCGCAACATCGCGCTTCTTGAAGCGGTCAAATGGGGGGCCGAGATCATCGTGACCGTTGACGACGATAATATCCCGCTTTCGCCGGATTATTTTGACGTGTTCCGAAAAATTCTTTCTGAGCCGTATAGCGGCCCGGCGGCTTCGTCCGAAACCGGCTGGTTCAACGCAGGCGCATGGCTTGAGCCCGCCGTTTATCATCGCGGTTTTCCGTACGAATGGCGCCATCAGGACCTGAAAGTGCAGACAGAGCGCTGTTCCGGCGCGAAGGTCGGCGTCGCCGCGGGGCTGTGGCTGGGTGACCCGGACATTGATGCCGTGGAACGCCTGGCGCTGCGGCCGGATGTGACCGGCGTACGCGATGAAATGAAGACAGGTATGGTGCTGCGCGGCTGTGTGGGCCCCTTTAACACGCAGAATACCGCGTTCAGGGCCGAGCTCGCGCCGCTCCTGATGGTTTACACGGGCGTCGGCCGCTACGACGATATTTTTGCTTCTATGACTGCGCAGCGTTTCATGGCGGACATGGGCCTGTCGCTTTATTTCGGAAACCCGATGGTTCGCCAGGAGCGCAATCCCCAGGACCTTTTCAGGAATCTGGAAGACGAGCTTTTCGGCATGCGGCACATGCTGCGGTTTAAAAACGACCTGTTTGCCGCGGACCTCGGCGGCGGCACCGTGATCGAAAAACTGCGCCGGCTGGCGGGATATTTCAGGGAATGGAGTTATTTGCCGCCCGCCATGCATGAGCTGACGCTCGCCTGGTGCTCGGATCTTGAAAAGATTTATGCATCGCAGGGAAGGCTGGTATGAGTACGCTTCCGGCTTGCCCGCTCTGGTTTTGGAACACCGCCAAAGCTGAATGGCCGCCGACGATGGACGGCGGCAGCCTGTGGCCCCGGATTACTATCGTCATGCCGTCGTACAACCAGGCAGATTTTCTGGAAGCTGCGATACTTTCAGTTGTATCCCAGGGGTATCCCAATCTGGAATTTATTCTCATTGATGGCGGAAGCACGGACGGGAGCCTTGAGATTGTCCGACGCTACGAAAAATATTTTAAATACTGGGTCAGCGAAAAAGACAAAGGCCATTTTCACGGGGTTGAAAAAGGTTTTGCGCACGCGACCGGGGACATTATGGCCATCCTGAATTCGTCAGACATGTACTGTCCCTGGACTTTTCGTGTCGTGGCGGAAATTTTCAACCAGAACCCCCAGGTTGAATGGATTTCGTCGGTGTTTCCGGTCCGCTGGTCTCCGGAAGGATATCCGGTAACGGTACAGGAATTTCTGGGGTACAGCCGGGAGGCGTTTCTCGAGGGAAAAAACTTCTGGTTCGAGCCGCTTGGGGGGAGAACGGCCTATGTGGAACAGGAATCTGCTTTT